>JBFFQZ010000013.1:0-20323 GCA_041573235.1 Sulfitobacter sp.
CGAGGCGCTTGAGGCTCTGACTGCCGATTTGCGGGCCCGCAATGCCGCCGCCGCCGCCGAGATCGACACGCTGACAGGGGATGTGACCGCAGCACAGGCCGCGCTGGATGCAGAGCGTGCCGCCCGCCTTGCCACGGCCGAAGCGCTGAGCGAGGAGGAGGCCGCGCGGCTTGCCGAAGCCGCGGCCGCAGAGGCGCTGCGCGAGCGGCTGGCCAATGCAGATACCGAGTTGACGGCGATGACCCTGTCGCTGGAGGCCCAGCGCAAGCGGGCGGAGGAAACGCTGACCCTGTTGGCCGCAGCTCGCGCCGCCGAAGAGGATCTGGACCTGAAGCTTGCGGCGGCTTTGTTGGCGACAGAGGGGCTGGAGCAGCAGCTGACCGCGACCGAGGCAGAGGCCGGGAGCGAGCAGGAGCGTCTGACGGCGGCTCTGTCATCGGAACAGGAGCGGGCGGAGGCGCTAGAGGCGCGGCTGGGCGCCGCCCGGGACGAGACTGCGGATCTGCGGGCGGGGCTTGCCGCGCTTGAGGACAAGGTCGCGGCACTTGAGGCGCAGCTGACCCGGACCGAGGCCGCAGCGGTGACCGAAGCGGGTGAGTTGCGCGCGGCGCTCGAGGCGTCGCAGGCGCGGGTCACGGCGCTGTCGGGGCAGTTGAGCGCAACACAGGCGCAAACCGCCGCCACGCTGGACGATCTGCGGGTGCGGCTGGCGACGGCGCTGGGGCGCGCGTCGGCGCTGGAATCCGAGCTGAGCGCGTCTCGGATGGAGCAGGTGCAGGCGCGGGATGCCCTTCGACAGCAGTTGGCGGCAGCGCTTGCGGCCAAGCTGGCGGCCGAAGAGCAGGCGGGCGAGACGCAAAGCGAGGCCGAGCGGCGCGCGGCCCTGCTGCGCCAGGCCGAGACGCAGTTGGCGCAGGAGCAGGCGACATCGGCGGCGGCGCAGCGGCAAACAGAGCTTTTGAACCAGCAGGTCGCGGCCTTGCGCAGCCAGTTGAACAATCTCCAGGGGCTGCTGGACCAGGCCGTGGCAGAGGACGCGGCGCGCGAGGTCGAGTTGCAGTCGCTGGGCTCGCAGCTGAACACCGCGCTGGCACGTGTCGCCGCCGAAGAACGCAAGCGCGCGGAACTGGAAGCGGCGGAGCGCAAGCGGCTGGAGGCGAAGGCCAAGGATCTCGAGCAATATCGGTCGGAGTTCTTCGGTCGTCTGCGCAGCGTGCTGGGCAACCAGGAAGGTGTTCGGATCGAGGGCGACCGTTTCGTGTTTTCCTCCGAGGTGCTGTTCCCGCCGGGGCAGGCGGCGCTGTCGCCGGAGGGCCGACAGGAGGTTGCCAAGGTGGCCGATATCCTGCGCAACGTGGCGACTGACATTCCCGCAGGGATCGATTGGGTCATCCGGGTCGACGGGCACACCGACAACGTGCCGCTGTCCGGGCAAGGTGCGTTTGCCGACAATTGGGAGCTGAGCCAGGCGCGCGCGCTTTCGGTCGTGAAATTCATGGCCAATGATCTGAAAATCCCGCCGGACCGGTTGGCGGCGAACGGCTTTGGCCAATATCAACCGGTGGACACTGCGGACACCGAAGAGGCCCGCGCGCGCAACCGCCGGATCGAGCTGAAATTCACAGAAAAGTAAGGTGCACATGCTGTGCACCCGCCCGGCGCGACGGGATCAGCGTAGGGTGAGTGTCAGCTCCTGCCGCTCAAGGGATCTGCCGTCGCGGATGAGTTCGGCGAAACCGGTATACTCACCCGCAGGCCAGCGGGGTGCGCGGCGCTTCTTGCCGATGGCACGAAAGGATTGCGCCTGCGCGCGTTTCAACCGGGTGTCACGCTCGACCACCATGCCGTCCGGACCGTTGAGCGACAGGCGCAGCACGTCTCCCGTGCGGGTGCCGAATAGAAAGGCGTAGATGATCAGCGCATCGCCAGTGGCCGTGGCTCCGGTGACCTGCCCCGCGCGGATGGTGGCAAAGTCCGGTATGGCGTTGCTGGTGCCGATCGTGACGATCCCCCCCGGGCGGACAGGCAGCGGCCCGTCCCACAGGGTTTCGGTTGAAGGCGTGCCACAGGTCAGAACGCCATCTGGGTCGAAGGGATCAACGACCTCGCCGTCGAGGCGCACGGACAGATGCACATGCGGGAATTCGGCGCGGCCGGACATGCCGACCTGGCCCAGGATCTGCCCGCCGGTGACACGCTGTCCCTTTGCCACGGCGACCGACCCCTGCCGCAGGTGACAGTATTGCGTCTGCCAGCCGCCGTCATGTTGAAGCACCACGCCATTGCCGCATTCACGGTTTTCGATATCGGTGGCGGTGTCGGCAGAGTAGCCGGTGTCGGGCATGCCGTCGCGCAGACCCAGCACGGTGCCCGCCGCCGCCGCCAGAACCCCGATGCCATCCGCGATCCGTGCCTGCGTGGGCAGGGCAAAGTCGGTGCCCCTGTGCCCGTCATAGGTCAGCCCGCCGCAGGTGAAATCCCTCGCGCCCGCAGTGGCGTCGTGATCCACGTATTGCTGGATATGGCAGGGGCCCGCGAGATCGCAGTCGATGGGAGAGGACAATGAAAAATCCCCCGCCGTGGCGGGCACGGCGAGGGACATGAGGGTCAGCAGACCAAGGCGCATTACTCCGCAGTGAGCAGGGGCGGCTTGTTGCCTGTGAGGCGCGGGCTGTCAGGCCCTTCGATGATAAGATCAAGTTCGCCTTTCTTGACGTCGACCTTGACGATGCCGCCCTTGGCGAGCTTGCCGAACAGGAGTTCCTCGGACAGAGGTTTCTTGATGTACTCCTGGATGACACGGCCGAGGGGTCGTGCGCCCATCTTGTCGTCATAGCCCTTGTCGGCCAGCCATTCGGCGGCTTTCTTGGACAGCTCGATGGTCACGTTGCGGTCCATCAGCTGCGCTTCGAGTTGCAGCACGAACTTCTCGACCACGCGCAGGATGACTTCCTTGGGCAGTGCGCTGAAGGAAATCACGGCATCCAGACGGTTGCGGAATTCCGGCGTGAATGTCCGCTCGATCGCGGCGGTGTCTTCACCGGTACGACGTTCGCGGCCAAAACCGATCGCCTCCTTCGCCTGTTCCGACGCGCCCGCGTTGGAGGTCATGATCAGCACCACATTGCGGAAATCGACCGTGCGGCCGTTGTGATCGGTCAGCTTGCCGTGATCCATGACCTGCAACAGGATGTTGTAGACATCCGGGTGGGCCTTTTCCATCTCGTCGAGCAGCAGCACGCAGTGCGGATCCTGATCGACGCCATCGGTCAACATGCCGCCCTGGTCAAAGCCAACATAGCCGGGAGGCGCACCAATCAGCCGCGACACGGCGTGTTTCTCCATGTACTCGGACATGTCGAAGCGCAGCAGTTTCACGCCCAACGTATCGGCCAGCTGTTTGGCCACTTCGGTCTTGCCGACGCCTGTCGGACCGGCAAACAGGTAGTTGCCGATGGGCTTTTCAGGTTCCCGCAAACCGGCACGGGCCAGCTTGATGGCCGAGGCCAGCGCCTCGATCGCCTTGTCCTGACCGAACACCACACGCTTGAGCGATGCCTCAAGATCCTTCAGCACGACCACATCGTCCTTCGATACGTTTTTCGGCGGGATGCGGGCGATCTTGGCAACGACGGCCTCGATCTCCTTGGTGCCGATGGTCTTGCGCCGTTTGGAGGCGGCGACAAGATGCTGTGCGGCGCCAGCTTCGTCGATCACGTCGATTGCTGAATCCGGCAGTTTCCGGTCGTTGATATACCGGTGTGCCAGTTCGACCGACGTCTTGATCGCGTCGGAGGTGTATTTGACGCTGTGGTGATCCTCGAAATAGGGTTTGATGCCCTTGAGGATCTTCTGCGCGTCTTCCACCGAAGGCTCGTTCACATCGATCTTCTGGAACCGGCGGGCCAGCGCCCGGTCTTTTTCGAAATGCTGGCGGAACTCCTTGTAGGTGGTGGAGCCCATGGTGCGCAATTTGCCACCCGCGAGCGCGGGCTTGAGCAGGTTCGATGCATCCATGGCGCCACCGGAGGTGGCTCCGGCCCCGATCACTGTGTGGATTTCGTCGATGAAGAGCACGGCGTCTTCATGCGCTTCCAGTTCGGTCACCACGGCCTTCAGACGCTCTTCGAAATCGCCACGATAGCGTGTGCCGGCCAAAAGCGCGCCCATGTCGAGCGAATAGATGGTGGTGTTGGCCAGTACCTCGGGCGTTTCACCCGCGACGATCTTGCGCGCGAGCCCTTCGGCGATGGCGGTCTTGCCCACACCGGGATCGCCCACCAGCAGCGGGTTGTTCTTGCGGCGGCGGCAAAGCACCTGGATGCACCGCTCCACCTCGGCATCGCGTCCGATCAGCGGATCGACGTCGCCATCACGCGATTTCTTGTTCAGATCGACGCAATATTTGGCGAGCGCGGATTCTTTCTTGTCGCCCTCGGTGACGCCCTGCGTCTCTTCCTCGTGTTCGGGTGCGCCGGACACGGGGCGCTGTTCGCCGAAAGCAGGGTCCTTGGCCACGCCGTGTGCGATGTAGTTGACCGCGTCATAACGCGTCATTTCCTGCTCCTGCAGGAAATAGGCGGCGTTGCTTTCACGCTCGGCGAAGATGGCGACGAGCACGTTGGCACCCGTCACCTCGGTGCGGCCCGAGGATTGCACGTGGATCGCCGCGCGCTGGATGACGCGCTGGAAGGCGGCGGTCGGAACCGCCTCGGAGCCTTCGACATCGGTGACCAGATTGCTCAGATCCTCGTCAATAAATTCCACCAGCGTGTCGCGCAGTTCGTTCACATCGACCGAACAGGCCTTCATGACCTGTAGCGCATCAGGCTCATCCACCAGTGAGAGCAACAAATGCTCAAGCGTGGCGAATTCGTGGCGGCGGGCATTCGCGAGCGCGAGCGCTGCGTGAATGGACTGCTCAAGAGTGTTCGAGAATGAAGGCACGTGCGTGCTCCTTTTCGATGGGGGTCGGCGGGGGGCGTGAAGTATGCCAGCGCCTGCGGTCCGACCATGGCCTGATAGTATTAGAGTTTGGTTGATAGTGGCTCAGCTTCAAGTCTTTTTTGAAATAATAATGTCACATTTATTTTTGGAGGCATCCGCGCCGCGCCGGTTCGGGGGGCGGCAATGGGGGTTTTGGGGATTGCACGGGCAGGCCGGACGCGCGGCCGGGGGCCGTTTGCGTCGCGGTTCAAGAACGCTTTCCGCCGCGGATATGGGGATCGTGGACATGACGCGCAAGCCTGCACGGCCATTTGCCCGCAGCCCATTCAGGGGTTTCCTGCGGATTGGGGCGCGTATGCGCTGACATCAAGGATGTGGTCGCTTAGACACGTCCAAAACAAAATTTTCACGTGTGGCCTGCGGTGCGGGCGGACGTGTGGGCGCTGGGCCGCGATGTGTTTCCCCCGCGGCCGTTGAATGATGCGTCTCGGCGTCTGCCGGGGCGGGCTGGCTTTAACCGGACGGGCTCAGAAGTGATCCTTTCGCTTGCGCACTTCGGCAAAAACCTCGGCATCCGTGGCGTCGGGCATTCCGATCGCGGCGCGCAGCCCGGGATCGGCGCTGCGCAGGAAGGGGTTCGTGGCGCGTTCCAGCGACATCAGCGAGGGCACGGTGAACCTGCCCGCCGCGCGTGCGGTGTCGATATCGCGGGCGCGTTGTTGCAGGGCCGCGTTGTCCGGGTCGACGGTCAGCGCAAATTTCGCGTTGGAGGTCGTGTATTCGTGGCCCGAACAAATCTGCGTGTCATCGGGCCATGCGGTGGTCTTGGACAGGCTGGCGTGCATCTGCGCGGGCGTGCCTTCGAACAGGCGACCGCATCCCAGCGCCATCAGGCTGTCGGCGGTAAAGGCGGCGTGCGCCGCGGGCGCGTGAAAGGCGATGTGACCCATGGTGTGGCCGGAGACGTCGATTACCTCGACCTCGGTCTGCCCGAGCATGAAGCGGTCGCCCTCGGCAAGGGCCACGTCGAGGTCGGGCAGACGGTGCGCGTCGGCCTGTGCGCCATACACCTGCGCGGGGAAGTCCGGCAGCAGATCGGGCAGCCCGTCGAGGTGATCATAATGGTGGTGGGTCAGCCAGATCTGGCTGAGTGTCCAGCCGCGCGCCTTCAGCTCTGCCTTGATCGGGGCGGCCTCGGGGACGTCGATCAGCGCCACATCGCCCGTCGCCTTGTCGCGCAGCAGAAAAGCGTAATTGTCCGACAGGCAGGCGATGGTGACGAGCGTATGGCTGTCGGTCTCGATGGTCTGTGAGGGCATTGTGAAGGCTCCTTTGTCGCGCCGGAGCCTGTTGCGTAGGCAGCAGGCCCTAACCTTTTGATAACGCATGTGCGACAGGCGAAAAACCGGTTCCCACTTCTTCGCGACATGCTTTAGTGTGGCACAGGATGGCACCATGAAGGACCGGCTGCAATGCATCTTGATGTGCAGGATCTGCGCAATTTCTATTACCGCAGCGCGCTGGGCCGGGCGGCGCAGAAGTCGTTGCGCGACCGCATGCTCGAGATCTGGCCAGAAGCGAAGGGGCAGACCGTGGTCGGCTTCGGCTTTGCCGCGCCGTTGCTGCGGCCCTATCTGAAGGACGCGCGGCGGGTGATCACGCTGATGCCGGGGCCGCAGGGGGTGATGCCATGGCCTGCGGGGATGCCCAACACCTCTGTGCTGACCGAAGAGACGCTGTGGCCACTGGAAACGGGGCATGTGGACAAGCTGGTGCTGCTGCACGGGCTTGAGACATCCGAGCGGGCGTCGGATCTGCTGGAGGAATGCTGGCGCGTGCTGGGGCCGGGGGGGCGCGCGTTGTTCATCGTACCCAACCGCGCAGGGCTGTGGGCGCGGCGCGACCGGACGCCATTCGGATTTGGCCGACCCTATTCCCCCGGACAGCTGGACGCGCAGCTGCGCAAACACCAGTTCCTGCCAGAGCGGCAACTGGGCGCGCTCTATCAATTTCCGTCGACGCAGAGGCTGTGGATGAAATCGGGCGGGCTGTTCGAACGGGTGGGGCGCAGGTTGCCCACGATCATTGCGGGCGGCGCATTCATGGTCGAGGCGACGAAGCTGGTGTATCCGCCCAAGGGCCGAACGCAGCGCAAGCGCCTGCGCCAGCCGATCGGCGTAAGGGAACCGCAGGCAAAGCCGGTCTGAAACCGGGGCGCATTGTCAGTATTGCCGCGATCAGTCCCGGACCTTGCCGGGGCATGTTTTCGTCCTTGGTGCACGGTTTGCGCTATCAGAATCGTTGAAAATACGGCAAAACGGGCATGTGCTGAAAATTTAAGCGATAGGCAAAACGGTCGACAGGGCTGAAATCCTTGAAAACTTGGGGTATTGGGCAAGATCGCTGTACACTTTACCGTGTTGCGGCAATCAGAGCGGTCTGCTACATCGCCCCTGATTTAATCGCTTGGACGACTACCCAAGCCGCGCCAACACATCGGTGACGCGTACGAGACGCGTGCCGATGCATACGTATGAGAGGATGGACGTGTCCGAACCAGCTTCGATTTCCACCGGTATCGCGCAGCGCTATGCGAAGGCCGTATTTGAGCTCGCCAAGGAAGCAGACAAGGTCAAAGCCGTCGAGGCAGACCTGACCGCGCTTTTCGACGCGATGGCCGACAGCAGTGATTTCCGGGACCTGATCCATTCGCCGATCTACACCCGTGATCAGCAGGCGGGCGCGATCGCCGCGCTGGCCAAGAAAATGAAACTTTCGCCGATGATGGCCAACACGCTGGCGTTGATGGCGCAGAAGCGGCGGCTGTTCGTGATGCCGCAGCTGGTTCAGACCCTGCGCGCCATCATCGCCGAAGACAAAGGCGAAGTGACCGCCGACGTGACGTCCGCCAAAGCGTTGACCAAGACGCAGGCCGACAAGCTGACGAAATCTCTCAAGGCGAGCACGGGCAAGACCGTGACGCTGCAACAGACTGTGGATGAAAGCCTCATCGGCGGTCTTATCGTTAAAGTGGGCTCAAAGATGATCGATACCTCGATCCGCTCCAAGCTCAATTCCCTCCAGAATGTAATGAAAGAGGTCGGATAAATGGGTATCCAAGCTGCAGAAATTTCTGCGATCCTGAAGGACCAGATCAAGAATTTCGGTCAAGAAGCGGAAGTGGCCGAAGTGGGCCGCGTTCTGAGCGTCGGCGACGGTATCGCCCGCGTGTACGGTCTGGACAATGTTCAGGCCGGTGAGATGGTCGAATTCCCCGGCGGCATTCAGGGCATGGCCCTGAACCTTGAATCCGACAACGTCGGTGTGGTGATCTTCGGCTCCGACCGGGACATCAAGGAAGGCGATGTCGTCAAGCGTACGAACTCCATCGTGGACGTGCCGATCGGTGACGAACTGCTGGGCCGTGTTGTTGACGGTCTGGGCAATCCGATTGACGGCAAGGGCCCGATCGGCGCGACCAAGCGCGGTCTTGCCGAAGTCAAGGCACCCGGCATCATCCCGCGTAAATCCGTGCACGAGCCAATGGCGACCGGCCTTAAGTCCGTGGATGCGATGATCCCGATCGGCCGTGGCCAGCGCGAGCTGATCATCGGCGACCGCCAGACCGGCAAGACAGCTGTCGCGCTGGACGCGATGCTGAACCAGGCGCAGGTCAACAAAGCCGCAGGCGACGACGAATCCAAGAAGATGTACTGTGTGTACGTGGCCATCGGCCAGAAGCGTTCGACAGTGGCCCAGCTGGTCAAGAAGCTGGAAGAAACCGGTGCTATCGACTATTCGATCATCGTGGCCGCCACCGCGTCCGAGCCTGCTCCGATGCAGTTCCTGGCGCCTTACTCTGCCACCGCGATGGCCGAGCATTTCCGCGACAACGGCCGTCACGCGCTGATCGTGTATGATGACTTGTCCAAGCAGGCCGTGTCCTACCGTCAGATGTCGCTGCTGCTGCGCCGCCCACCCGGGCGTGAAGCCTACCCAGGCGACGTTTTCTACCTGCACTCCCGCCTGCTGGAGCGTTCGGCAAAGCTGAACGAGGACAACGGTGCCGGCTCGCTGACCGCGCTGCCAATCATCGAAACCCAGGGTGGCGACGTGTCCGCGTTCATTCCGACCAACGTGATTTCGATCACCGATGGTCAGATCTTCCTCGAGACCGAATTGTTCTACCAGGGCATCCGCCCCGCTGTGAACACCGGTCTGTCGGTGAGCCGCGTTGGGTCTTCGGCCCAGACAAAGGCGATGTCGAGCGTTGCCGGTCCGGTCAAGCTGTCGCTGGCGCAGTACCGCGAAATGGCGGCCTTTGCGCAGTTCGGTTCCGACCTTGACGCCGCGACCCAGCAGTTGCTGGCCCGTGGTGCGCGTCTGACCGAGCTGATGAAGCAGGCACAGTACAACCCGCTGACCAATGCCGAGATCGTTTGCGTGATCTACGCGGGCACCAATGGCTACCTCGACAAGGTTGGTGTGAAGGACGTGGGCCGCTATGAAGCGGGTCTGCTGAAGCACCTGCGCGCCAAGAATGCCGATCTGCTCGACGATATCACCAAGAACGACCGCAAGGTGAAAGACGAGCTGGAAGATAAAATCAAGGCGGCTCTCGACGCGTTCGCTGCAGACTTCGCTTAAGGAGAGATAAGCCAATGGCAAATCTCAAGGACCTTAAAAACCGGATCGCGAGTGTGAAGAACACGCGCAAGATCACGAAAGCCATGCAAATGGTTGCCGCGGCGAAGCTTCGCCGCGCGCAGGAGGCTGCGGAAATGTCGCGGCCTTATACGGAGCGGTTCAATGCCGTGATGGCGTCGCTGGCGGCGTCGGTGGGCGGCTCTGACTCCGCGCCCAAGCTGCTTAGCGGCACGGGCAAGGACGATGTGCACCTGCTGGTCGTGATGACCGCCGAGCGCGGTCTGTGCGGCGGTTTCAACGCCAACATCGCCAAGAAGGCGCGTGCGTTTGCGCGTGACCTGCTTGCCGAAGGGAAGGAAGTGAAGATCCTGACCGTGGGCAAGAAGGGGCGGGACCAGATGCGCCGCGACTATGGCAAGCATTTCATCGGTCACGTCGATCTGACTGAGGTCAAGCGGGTCGGTTACGCCGACGCGCAGGGCGTCGCCAAGGACGTGTTGACGCGTTTTGACGATGGCGAATTCGATGTCGCCACCTTGTTCTTCTCGGAGTTCGTCAACGTCGTCAGCCAGATCCCGCAGGCGCAGCAGATCATCCCGGCCAAGTTCGACGCGCCCGAAGAAGGCACGTCCGAGACACTGTTCGATTACGAACCGTCGGAAGAGGCGGTTCTGGCCGATCTTCTGCCGCGCGGTGTGGCCACGGCGATCTTTTCGGCTTTGCTGGAAAATGGCGCGTCCGAGCAGGGTGCGCGGATGTCCGCAATGGACAACGCGACACGCAACGCGGGCGATATGATCGAGAACCTGACAATCGAGTACAACCGTTCGCGACAGGCCGTCATCACCAACGAGCTGATCGAAATCATTTCCGGCGCGGAAGCGCTGTAAGTTACTGGAGAGACACGACATGGCAAATGCAGTCGGCAAAATCACCCAAGTCATCGGCGCCGTCGTTGACGTGCAGTTCGGGGATCACCTTCCGGAGATCCTGAACGCGCTGAAAACACAAAACCAGGGCAAGGATCTGGTCCTCGAAGTGGCGCAGCACCTTGGCGAAAACACGGTGCGGACCATCGCGATGGATGCGACCGAGGGCCTCGTGCGCGGTCAGGAAGTCATCGACCAGGACGGTCCGATCTCGATCCCGGTTGGCAACGCCACCCTTGGCCGGATCATGAACGTCGTGGGCGAGCCCATCGACGAAAAAGGCCCCGTGAACGCGACCGAGCGCCGCTCGATCCACGCGGACGCGCCCGAATTCGCGGCACAGTCCACCACATCGGAAGTTCTCGAAACCGGCATCAAGGTCATCGACCTGCTGGCCCCCTACGCCAAAGGCGGCAAGATCGGCCTGTTCGGCGGCGCCGGCGTGGGCAAGACGGTTCTGATCATGGAACTGATCAACAACATCGCCAAGGTGCACTCGGGCTATTCCGTGTTCGCCGGTGTGGGCGAGCGGACCCGTGAGGGTAACGACCTTTACCACGAGATGATCGAATCCAACGTGATCAACCCCGACAACCTCGAGGAATCTCAGGTGGCCCTGGTTTACGGTCAGATGAACGAACCTCCCGGAGCGCGGATGCGCGTCGCCCTGACCGGCCTGACCCTGGCCGAGCAGTTCCGTGACCAGTCCGGCACCGACGTTCTGTTCTTCGTGGACAACATCTTCCGCTTCACGCAGGCCGGTTCCGAAGTGTCCGCCCTTCTGGGTCGTATTCCTTCGGCCGTGGGCTATCAGCCGACGCTGGCGACCGACATGGGCGCGATGCAGGAGCGGATCACCTCGACCAAATCCGGTTCGATCACATCGGTGCAGGCCGTTTACGTTCCTGCGGATGACTTGACCGACCCGGCCCCGGCGACATCCTTTGCGCACCTCGATGCGACAACGGTTCTGGACCGGGCGATTTCGGAAAAGGGCATCTATCCTGCCGTGGACCCGCTTGGTTCGACCTCGCGTCTGCTGGATCCGCTGGTCATCGGCGAAGAGCACTACAAGGTGGCGACCGACGTGCAGCAGGTTCTGCAGCGCTACAAGTCGCTTCAGGATATCATCGCGATCCTCGGCATGGACGAACTGAGCGAAGAGGACAAGCTGACCGTGGCCCGCGCGCGTAAGATCGAGCGTTTCCTCAGCCAGCCGTTCGACGTTGCGAAAGTGTTCACCGGTGCGGACGGCAAACAGGTGCCATTGGCCGAGACAATCCAGTCGTTCAAGGCGGTTGTCGCAGGCGAATACGACCACCTGCCCGAAGGCGCGTTCTACATGGTGGGCGGCATCGAAGAAGTGAAGGCGAAAGCCGAGAAAATGGCGGCAGACGCCGCCTGAGAGGAGCCCTGACCAATGGCAGACACGATGCAATTCGATCTGGTGTCGCCTGAGCGGCGCCTCGCCTCGGTCCAAGTATCCGCGGTGCAGATCCCCGGTGCGGATGGCGACATGACGGCAATGCCCGATCATGCGCCAACCATCACCACGCTGCGCCCCGGTCTTTTGAGTGTCGAGGGGCCGGAAGGGCGTGCCGAGTACGTCGTGACCGGCGGCTTCGCCGAGATCACGGCGAAGGGCGTGTCGGTCCTGGCCGAACGTGCCCTGGCGCGCGAGGACATGACCCAAGAGGCCATGGACGAGATGATGGAAGAGGCCAAAAACACCTACACCAAGGTGAAAGAGGCCTTTGCAAACGAACCGGGTCCGGTAGACGATGCAGCAAAGCTGCTGTCGGATATGGTTGCAATGGGCGAGCACATGGGTCTGACGACCAAGAGCTGATCGCCTGTGATCACAGCGTTACGAAAGGCCCCGCTCACTGTGCGGGGCCTTTTGCATTTCAACGCGTGCTTTTGCCGTGGATCTGGGGTAAGCGGCTGTCATGCATGGATGCTCCAAGGTTAACCGATGAAGAAATTGCGAAGTTTGATTGTTGGAATCGACAATGGTGATGAGCTTCTGTTCGAAGATTTCGAAGACGGTGGAGAGATGTGGACCGGTCGCGGACAACGCGAGCGCCGTCGTCGGATCAAGTTCAAGGAGCGCTATGCCAGCGTGCCGACCGTGCAGCTTTCAATTTCATTGTGGGACATGGATGCCGGGTCGGTGTTGCGCGCGGACGTAGTCGCGGAAGCTGTGACCGAAAAGGGGTTCGACATGGTGTTTCGAACCTGGGGGGACACCCGCGTGGCCCGCGCGCGCATTGCCTGGATGGCGATTGGCGAACTGGAAGACTCGGACGTCTGGGACGTCGGCTGATCGTGATCTGAAGGAGGCGGCGATGCCGCCACGACATTCAGCGTTTTGCAAATCAAAGATTTGAAAACGGCACCCTCGGGGCCGGTGTTCGCGCGCCGGATCGATGTGGAGCAACCGGGAGGTCAATTTGCCCCCCGGTGCACGCATGGGACCGCGAAAGGCGGTGGCCTGCGATCACGCAAACACCGCACGCAGTGCCGTCACCCAAGTCAGTCTTCGGTATACATTCCGTCGTAGATGGGGCCGAGCGTGTCCGCTTCGAACAGCGACGAGACCGAGGTACCGTTCCAGATGTTCAGGATCGCCTGTGCAAAGATCGGCGCGGTGGGAACGATGCGAATGTTCTCTGCCGATTTGATCGCGTTCGTGGGCGCGATGCTGTCCGTGATGACCAGCGATTTCATCACGGATTTCGTGACGCGCTCGACTGCGGGGCCGGACATGACGCCATGGGTGATGTAGGCGTGAACTTCGGACGCGCCGTTTTCCAGCAGCACTTCGGCGGCTTTGCACAGGGTGCCCGCGGTGTCGCAGATGTCGTCGACGATCAGGCATGTCTTGCCCTTCACGTCGCCGATGACGGTCATTTCGGCCACTTCGCCGGCTTTCTCGCGGCGCTTATCAACGATCGAGAGGGGCGCATTGACCCGTTTGGCCAACTCGCGTGCGCGCGCCACGCCGCCCACGTCGGGCGAGACGATCATCAGTTCGTCCATGCGGTCGCGGAACGCGTGTTTGATGTCGAGGGCAAAGACCGGTGAGGCGTAGAGATTGTCGACGGGGATGTCGAAGAACCCCTGGATCTGCGCGGCATGCAGATCCATCGTCAGGATCCGTTCGATCCCGGTGCCGACAAGCATGTTCGCCACCAGCTTCGCCGTGATCGGCGTGCGCGCCTTTGTCCGGCGGTCCTGGCGGGCGTAGCCGAAATACGGCAGCACGGCGGTCACACGCTGGGCCGAGGATCGGCGCAGGGCGTCTGCCATGATCAGCAGTTCCATCAGGTTGTCGTTGGCCGGATTCGAGGTCGACTGGATGATAAACATATCTTCGCCGCGCACGTTTTCGAAAACTTCGACAAAGATCTCGCCGTCATTGAACCGTTCGACGCGGGCTTCGACCAGCCCGACGTTCACGCCCCGGTGGAGCGACATCCTTCGTGCGATGGCTTTGGCAAGCGGCATGTTGGCATTGCCGGATATCAGCTTGGGTTCTGGGGTCGTTGGCATAGGGAAGATGCTCCGTGGCAGCGGTAACAGAATCGTAACATTGAACACCGCTTAACATGCGCCTAGGGTCGCGCAAAGCAGACACATGAGATGGAGGGCCAAATGATCCGGATCGACTATTATTTTGCGACGCTGTCACCCTATTGCTACCTTGCCGGCACGCGGCTTGAGGATGTCGCGGCCAAACATGGCGCGCAAATCATCTACAAGCCCTTTGACATCATCGCGCTTTTTGGGCGGACCGGGGGCACGCCGCCCAAGGACCGCCACATCAACCGGATCGAGTACCGGGCGCAGGAACTGCCGCGCCAGGCGCGTAAGCTTGGGATGCCGTTCAATCTTCAGCCCGCGCATTGGCCCACGAATGGCGCGCCTGCGGCCTATGCCTTCATCGCCGCGCAAAACGCGGGCGGCGGCGATCTGGGCAAGCTGGCACATGTCATCTGCCGCTCGGTCTGGGCCGATGAAAAGGACATTGCGCAGAATGATGTCATCCGCGCCTGTCTCGAAGAGGCAGGGTTTGATCCCGACCTGGCCGACAGCGGTCTGCTGGAAGGGGCCGAAACCTATGCGCGCAACCTCGAAGAGGCGGTGGACGCCGGGGTCTTTGGTGCGCCATTCTACGTGATCGGGGATCAGCGTTTCTGGGGACAGGACAAGATCGAGGAAATCGACCTGCATCTGCAAGGCAAGCTGTGAGCCTGCACGCTCATACTCACCTTTACGAGGGTGCCTCGCGCCGGGCGCTTGCGATCCATTGCACGCTGGGTCATGTGGGCGCGTGGCGGGGTCTTGCGGCTGCTCTGAAGGATGATCTGAGCGTTCTGGCCTTTGATCTGCCTTCGCACGGGAAATCCGGGGTGTGGGACCGGACCGGCAACATCCACGATGTGGCGACAGACATGGCGCGGGGACTGATCGAGGCGCCGATGGACCTGATCGGCCATTCCTTCGGGGCAACGGTCGCGCTGAGGATCGCGGTGGAAAGCCCGGAGTTGGTGCGTTCTCTCACGATGATCGAGCCGGTGTATTTTGCCGCCGCGATTGCGGACGATCCGTCCCTGCTGGAGGATTACAAGCGCGATAATGCCGCGCTGGACGCCGCCTTTGCTTCGGGCGATGAACGCGAGGCCGCGCGGGTGTTCAACCGCGACTGGGGCGACGGGACGCCGTGGAATGACCTGCCCGAGCGGATGCGCGATCACATGGCGCGGCTGGTGCATTATGTCCCCGCGAGTTCCGCGTTCCTGCACTATGACAGCGCGGGGCTGTTGGCGCCGGGGCGGATGGCCGCTGCGGCGATGCCCGCAGTGCTGATCGAGGGTGACCAGTCGCCGCCGATGAGCGCAAAGGTGACTGCATCGCTAGAGCGGCGTCTGCCGGATGTGTCGCGCGTGGTGATCGAGGGGGCCGGGCACATGGTGCCGGTGACCCATCCCGATGCCGTTGCCGCCCCGATCAAGGCGCTGTTGGCCCGCAGCTAGGGCAGTGGCGGGCGCGGTCAGAAATGGCTGAGGAACGTGTCGATCAGATCATCGGTCATCGACCAGTCACAAACCAGCCGCGCGGGCAGCATCTGCTCGGACGGGCCTTCGGCCACATCGCCCTCAATCACATAGTATTTCGCGCCTGCCGCCTGCAACTTCTGGTGCACGGCACGCGGGAAGCGGGCAAAGATCATGTTGGCATCGGGCGGGAACATCAGCTCTGCACCCGCCGCGCGCAGGCCCGCCGCAAGACGCGCGCAATTGGCATTGGCGCGGCGCGCCATCTGCTGCCACAGATCGTCCTGAAGATAGCCTGCCATCTGCGCCGACAGGTAGCGGTGTTTGGAAAACAGATGCGCACCGCGCTTGCGGCGCCGCTCGAATTCCGACGCCTTTGACGGGTCGAAGAACACGACCGCCTCGACACCCATGCAGCCGTTCTTGGTTCCGCCAAAGCTGACCACGTCGACGCCGGATTTCCAGGTCATTTCCGCCGCGGTACAGTCCAGCGCCACCATCGCATTGGCAAAGCGTGCACCGTCGAGATGCACGGGCAGATCGAAGTCACGCGCGACCGCCGTCAGCGCGCGCAGCTCGTCCAGCGTGTGGACCGAACCGCGTTCGGTGACTTGGGTGATCGACACCGGCCCCGACAGCGCCATGTGCACATCGTCCTTGGGGCGCCGGGCAATGGCCGCGCGAAGGGCCTCGGGCGACATCTTGTTATCTGTCGGGATCAGCGTCAGCTTGGCACCGCCTGCGTAGAATTCCGGCGCGTTGCATTCATCCTCTTCGATGTGGCTGACCTGCGAACAGAAGATTGTCTGCCAGGGCTGCGTGTAGCACGCCAGCGCCAGCACATTCGCGGCGGTACCCGTGGCGACCAGATAGACGGCGGCCTGGGGCGCCTCGAAGGTGGTGCGGATGGCCTCGCGCACTTCTTCCATGATCGGGTCCTTGCCATAGGGCAGGGCATAGCCCGCATTGGCATCCGCGATGCGCTGCATGATCTGCGGATGCACCGGGCCTGAGTTGTCTGAGGCGAAAAACATTTATGTGGGCTCCTCGATGATATGATCTTCCCAGTCTTCGAATGCGCATTCCCATTCGCTGACCGTACGCCCGCGCATGGATACGCCGACCGCATGGACGCTGTCCGGTGTGCCGGTGATCAGCGGGTGCCAGTCGGGCAGCGGTTTGCCCTGCCACAACAGGCGATAGGCGCAGGTTTGCGGCATCCAGTAGGCGTGTTCGTCAATGTTCTGGGGGGTCATGACGATACAGTCGGGGACGAATTGGTGACGGATCTCGTATTGGCTGCAGCGGCATGTGGCGTCGTCAAGCAACCGGCAGGCCACGTTGGTCAGCGCCACCTCGCCGGTGTCCTCGTCCTCAAGCTTGTTCAGGCAGCATTTGCCGCAGCCGTCGCACAGCGCCTCCCATTCCCTGGTGTTCAGAGACTTCAGGGGCTTCTTTTCCCAAAAGCGCGCGCCAAGGCCGCTGCGGTCGATGGGATCGCTCATAGGGCGCTCAGGATTGCGCGGGCGCGGGCGCTGTCGGCGTCCATCTGTTTGATGAGCGCCTCGAGGCTGTCGAATTTCTCTTCGCCGCGCAGGTGTTCGACAAGGCCGACGGACAGGGGCGTGCCATAAAGGTCGCCCTTGAAGTCGAAGAGGAAGGTTTCGAGGTTGGGTTTGTTTTCGCCGAACATCGGGCGCACGCCGATCGAGGCGACGCCGTGATAGCTGCCCTTGTGCGGTCCTTCGAGCACGTCAACCAGCACCGCGTAGACCCCGAAGGCGGGCGGGTGCAACCCGTCGATGGACATGTTGGCTGTGGGGTATCCCAGTTCGCGGCCGCGTTGTTCGCCGCCAATGACGGGCCCTTCGATGCGGTGCCAGTGGCCCAGCATCGCGGCGGCGTCGCGCGGACGTGCATCGCTCAGCGCCTTGCGGATGGCTGTGGAGGACACCGTCTGTGTGTCCTGCGCCATCAGCGGCGCGATGGTCACGCCAAAGCCCAGCTCCTGCCCGAAGGCCACGAGGTCATCGGCGTTGCCCGCGCGGCCCTTCCCGAAACAGAAATCCGCCCCGACCACCACATGCCTGAGCCCCAGGCCGTCGCTGAGCACGCGGCGCGCGAAATCGAGCGGCGTGAGCGATGCAAGGGCCGCATTGAACGGCAGCTGATACAGCTTTTCCACCCCCAGCTTGGCCAGCCGGGAGGCCCGCGCCGCGCTGCTCATCAACCGGAAGGGCGGCGCGTCGGGGGCGAAATAGGCGCGGGGATGCGGTTCGAACGTGACGACGCCGAGCGGCGCGTCGGGTACCGCGCTGCGCGCCAGTTCAATCACCGAACGGTGGCCGAGGTGTACACCGTCAAAATTGCCGATCGCGACCGTGGCGCCGCGATCGTCTTCATTCACAAACTGGTAATCCGATATGATCCGCATGGCGCTTGAGTAGCGGCCCGCGCGGGTCCGTGCAAGGTCAGTCGAACTTGCGCGAGGGGGCCAGAACGGTGGCTTCGCCGATCAGGACTTTCTTGTCGTTGACCGAACAGTGGCAATCCATCTTTACGATGCGCTTGGCGGGGTCGATATCGGTCACCTTGACCTCGGCATAAACAAGGTCGCCGGGGCGCACGGGGCGCAGAAACTTGAGCGATTGGCCAAGGTAGACGGTACCGTGACCGGGCAGCTGTTCGCCGATCACCGCCGAGATCAGCCCGGCGGTCAGCATCCCGTGGGCGATGCGGCCCTGAAAGATGGTGTCCTGGGCATAGTCGTCATCGAGGTGCACAGGGTTGCGGTCGGTCGAGATCGTCGCGAACATCTCGATATCTTCGTCGGTCACATGCTTGCGCAGGTAACGGAACATGCCGATTTCGATGTCTTCGATAACGATCGTGCCGCGGGGAAGGTTGTCCAACATCACACACCTCTCGGTAATAAAAGTACCACCGGAACGCCCGGTTTGGAACTTAATTACTTCGCGCGCGCAGAAACGCAAGCAAAAAATGCGTCAGCGCAGGTGACCTATCGTGAAGGTTGGATCGCTTTTTTCCCTTTCAAGGTACGTGGTTAGGGCGTCAGCGTCCGGGTGCGTCGTTGTTTTTGTTTCTGCCGCGGCCAGCCCGCCCGAGATGAACAGAGAATCGATGTCTTCTCCGATTGCGCCCTTGATGTCGGTCAGGATGCCATCGCCGATGGCAAGGATGCGGTCGTCCGGGATTGCCGTGCCCAGCTTGTGCAGGCGGCGCCGCGCGAGATCATAGATCGGCGGATGCGGTTTTCCGAAATACAGACTTTCACCGCCCATTTCGGTGTACAGCTTTGCCACCGCGCCCGCACACCATTCGCGAATCTCGCCGCGGTCGACCACGATGTCGGGGTTGGCGCAGAGCAGTTTCAGACCGCGCGCCAGCGCCTGTTCAAGCTCGGGGCGCCATGTGTCGGGGTCGGCGGAGGCATCGAAGGGGCCGGTGCAGACGATGCCTGTCGCCTCCTCAAGCGGCACGCGGGTGATCTCGACGGGGTTTTCGAGGATCTCCAGCGGGTCGAAAAAGCGGCTGTCGGTGACCGGTCCATAGTGCCAGACGCGTTCTCCGACCACGCCGCGGTACATGGCGGACCGCGCGGAATCGCCCGAGGTCGCGATGGCGTCATAGGCGTCTTGCGGCACCTCGAAATGGATGAGCTGTTTGGCCACCCCGGCGCGGGGGCGCGGCGAGTTGGTCACGAGGATCACGCGGCCGCCTGACTTGCGGTAGTCCTGAAGTGCCGAGACCGCGCTGGGGATCGCCTTGACCCCGTTGTGCACGCAGCCCCACAGATCGACGAAAAGCGCGTCGTAGCTGTGCGAGATCTCTGACAGGGCGGTGATGATGCGGGTCATGGGTGCTCCTCCGAAGGGTGTTGGCCTTGACATAGAGGAAGCGGGAGAGGGATGCAAAAGTGGCGCGCACCGAAGGATCGCATGCGCGCCGCCGCCGGGCGGTTCAGCCCATTTCTTCCTGGCATTCGATGGCGGCTTCGAGGGCGAGGTAGCTACCGGTCAGGTCGATGGACATGACCTCACCCACTTCGGTGTAGAGGGTCATGGTCTGTTTCATGGCAAGGTCGAACAGGAAATCGGGTTCATCGAAAACGATGTCCGCGCCAGGGACCCCGCCGAGGTAGATTCCTTCGGCGTCGGCATCGTATTCGACACCGTCGAGGTCGAAGAGAACCGGATAGATTTCGCCTTCAACGATGTCGCCCCAGGCGTTGTTGAATGTGGTGACATAACCGCCGCCGTCGATGCGGTCAAAACCGATGCGGACAACGGATCCGTCAGTGAATTCGGATTGGATCAGACAGCCGTCGCCCAGTGTGGGGTCGATCATCACGTCCCAATAGTCGGACGCACCCCATTGCTCCAGCGACTGGGCCGTGACGGGAAGGACGGCGGTGGTGTTCAGAAGAAGGCAGGCGGCGAAAAATGTACGATACATGTGATACCCAGTTGTTTTCTTCACATTACACGAAAAAAAGCCTCTGCCAAATCTCAAAGCCCCGCGTCATCGAGGGGCCGATGCATGGCTGCCGACCGCGCCCGCCCGGGCGCTGCTCTGGCGAGCGGAGAGGCGATGCCGCGCTAATGGACGTTGCCCAAAAGATCCAGGCCGCCGGACGGCGGCCTGGCTGCGCGGTCTCGCCCCGGATCAGACCTTGAGGTTGGGAATGATCTGTTTCTTGCGGCTCATGATGCCGGGCAG
>JBFFQZ010000014.1:0-19590 GCA_041573235.1 Sulfitobacter sp.
TACCTCAAGAAGTCGGCGCGCAACTTTGGCTCGGTCCTGATCGGGATCGAAACCCCGCGCCCCGAAGCCTTTGGCCCCTTCCTGCAACAGCTCGATGAAGCAGGTTTCACCTATACAGACATCACCAATGATGAGACGCTCGCCCAATTCGTGAGTTAGGGAGGCGTTCATGGATATCTCGGGCAAGACCATCGTCATCACCGGCGGCGCAAGCGGCATCGGCGCGGCGCTCGCGCGGCAGGCAGCGGCGGCGGGGGCACAGGTCTGTATCGCCGATCTGAATGTCGATCTGGCCAGGTCGGTCGGCGATCAGATCGGTGGCATGGCTGTCGCCTGCGATGTGACGGATGAATCGCAGATCGTCGCGGCGATCGACGCGGCAGAGGCCCGGTTTGGTCCGGTCGATATCTTCGTGTCCAACGCGGGGTTGGGGCGGGGGGATCCGTCGCATGCGGCCTCGGCCCCCGATGCGGACTGGATGCTGAACTGGAACGTGCATGTGATGGCGCATGTCTGGGCTGCGCGGGCATTGTTGCCCGCGATGATCGAACGGGGCTCTGGCCATTTCGTGAATGTCGCCTCGGCGGCAGGGCTGCTGAACCAGATCGGCGATGCCGCCTATTCGGCGACGAAACACGCGGCAGTCAGCTTTGCCGAATCCCTGCTGATTGGCCACGGGCAAGACGGGGTTGGCGTATCCGTGGTGTGTCCGCAGTACGTGGCAACGCCGCTTTTGGGTCTGGGGGACGGCGACGCGACGGGCAACCTGCTGACAGCAGAGGATGTCGCCCGATCCGTCTGGGCGGGGGTGGCGGCGGGCAGTTTCCTGATCCTGCCGCATCCGGACGTGGCCAAGTACAACGCTTTGCGAGGCGCCGATCCGGCCCGCTGGATCAAGGGAATGCAGATGCTCCGCGCCAAGGCGCTCGCCGAGCAGGGCGGCATCAAGGTGTCAGAGTTCTACAAACTGGTCTAGGCGACCAAGTCTTTTTGTACCTTGGCAAGAAAGACCTGCCTGGATTCGTCGTAGCAGGCGAGTATCGGAGGCAATGCGATTTCATTTGCCCGGCCCTCGGCGGCACTGGTCTCTCCCATCTGGCATAGTTGGGCAAAGCGGGAAAAGCCGAGATTCAGCGCGCTGCCCTTGAGCGCGTGCAGGTCCGCACCCAACGTCGCACGGTCAGGAGCGCTGCGAAGTCTGTCGACGATCTCGGCCACCTCTTCGATGAACATGTCGACAACTTCCGGAAAATCCTCTTCACCGATCTCGTCACGCAGAACCCGGATGCGGTCCCAATCTATCATTCTGAAACTCCTCATATGGTCGCCACGTTAGCGGCAAACCCTTAACCATACGTGACACCCGCCGGTTCACAGTGTGTTAAGCGGATCGCGCTATGCGTGGAACGGATTTCAAGTGTGGAACTTATGCCAGTCCGGTCAGATTATCCTCAACATGCGACAGACCATTCTCACAAGGGGGCGATTCAGCACGTGCTGGTCGTCGATGACAGCAAACTGCAGCGCAAGATCCTGTCGCTGTCCCTGAAGCGTTGGGGGTTCACCGTTTCCGAAGCTGAGAGCGGCGAACAGGCGCTCGGTCTTGTCCGGGCAGAGCGGCCGGATCTTGTCCTGAGCGACTGGATGATGCCGGGGATGTCGGGGCTTGAGCTGTGCCAGCGTTTGCGCGCGGGGGGCGAAGAGGATTACTGTTATTTCATCCTCCTGACATCGAAAACCGAAAAGGAGGAAGTCGCGCGTGGGCTCGACAGTGGCGCGGATGATTTCCTGAGCAAGCCCGTGGATGGCAATGAATTGCGTGCGCGGATCAGTGCGGGTGAGCGGCTGCTTGAAATGCAGCGCAATCTGGCACGCAGCAACCGGGTGCTGAGCGAGACGCTCGATGAGCTGCAACGGCTGTACGACCACATCGAAAGCGACCTGATAGAGGCCAAGAAGCTGCAGCAATCGCTGTTGCCGGAACGGCACCGCGCCTGGCCCGAGGGTGATCTGTCGCTGATGCTGCGGTCATCCGGGCACGTGGGTGGTGATCTGGTCGGGTTTTTCGAGGCGGGGCCGGATCATGTCGGCCTGTTCGCACTGGATGTGTCCGGCCATGGCATCAGCTCGGCGCTGATGACCGCGCGGCTGGCCGGCTATCTGTCGAGCGCGGTGCCCGATCAGAACGTCGCACTGCGCAAATGCCCCGATGGCGGTGTGATGCCGCGCCCGCCGGAACAGGTTGTGGCCACGCTGAACGATCTGGTTCTCGACGAGATGGAAACCGAACATTATTTCACGATGATGCTTGCATTTCTCGAGCATCGGACCGGACACGTCGTCATGGCGCAGGCAGGTCACCCGCATCCGGCGATACAGCGCGCCGATGGCCGGATCGAGCAATGCGGCCCCGGCGGATTTCCGGTTGGCCTGCTGGCCGGGGTCAAGGTCGATCAGTTTGAAACGACCCTCCATCCCGGCGACCGCATCCTGATCCTGTCCGATGGCGTCACCGAATGTCCCGGCGCAGACGGAGAGATGTTGGGCGAAGATGGCCTGTCCTCGCTCATGGAAGAACTGCACGCCACCAAGGGCACCGCGTTCCTCGAAGCGTTGGTCTGGCGGTTGACGGAATTCAACGGCAGTGCGGATTTCCCCGATGACGTGTCCGCGATCCTGTTCGAGTATCAGGGACCGGACGCGGCATAGCGCGCCAGAAACATCCGGTCTCCGTCATTGCCAAGCGCGTCTATGGCATCATCCGTATCAAGGATCAGCGTTGCGTGGTGCGGCTCTGTCGGCGCCTGAATCTCACGGACGGGGTGGGCCACGAAAACATGACAGACCTTCTCGGCCCACAGATCGTATTCCGGCATGAACACGAAGCGCCGGAATGTGCCCATCCGCCGGGGGCGCGCGATGGACCAACCTATTTCCTCGCGTACTTCGCGGTACAGGGCCTGCAACGGGCTTTCCCCGGGATCGATGCCGCCACCGGGCAGTTGGATGTCGATGTCTCGCGCCGTCTCGGCGGTCAGCAAGAACCGCCGCCCGATCGGCAGGATCGCATATGCACCGGGCCGGGTGGTATACTGCTGGTTCCTGCTCGGTGGTGCGCCAACCCGTCTGATCATCCTGCCCCCCCTTTTTGTCGCTGCTTGTCCGTCCTACATAGACGAGGTATGCCAAGCGCGCCGCGCAAAGGAAAGCCAAATGACAGACGCACCCAACACCGGATGGGACGATACGGTCCTGCCCTTTCAGCTTGATGCCTCCGATATCCGGGGCCGCATCGTACGCCTTGATTCCGCGCTGGGCGGTATTTTGGAACAGCATGAATACCCGCCGCAGGTCGAAGCGCTGGTGGCAGAGATGGCCGTTCTGACCGCTCTGATCGGTCAGACGATCAAGCTGCGATGGAAATTACAGCTCCAGGTTCAGTCCAAAGGCCCCGTGCGGATGATCGCGACTGATTATTATGGCCCGGAAGCGGACGGCAAACCGGCCCGCATTCGCGCCTATGCCAGTTACGACGCCGAGCGGCTGACCGATGGCGCTCCGATCGATCAGGTCGGCGACGGATATTTCGCGGTGATGATCGACCAGGGCAAAGGCATGACACCTTACCAGGGGATTTCACCGCTGTCCGGCGAAAGCCTGTCGAAGTCAGCCGAAGGGTATTTTGCGCAATCCGAACAGCTGCCGACGCGTTTTCAGCTGAGCTTTGGCAAATCCACCACGCCGGACGCACCTGAACATTGGCGCGCGGGCGGAGTGATGTTGCAGCATATGCCCAAGGCATCGCCGTTTGCCGCGCAGGCTGAAGGCAACGGCGACGTGCTCCAACCCGCCGACCTGTTGAACGACGACGAGGCCGAGAACTGGAACCGCGTGAACATCCTGCTCGACACCGTTGACGATCTTGAGCTGATTGGCCCGTCGCTTGAGCCGTCGGATGTGCTGTTGCGCCTGTTCCACGAGGAAAGGCCGCGGGTGTTTGACAAACAGCGCGTGCATTTCGGCTGTACCTGTTCAGAAGACCGCGTGCGGCAAAGCCTGTCGATCTATTCCGCGGGCGACATCGAGACGATGACGACGGATGCGGGCCGCGTGACCGCCGATTGCCAGTTCTGCGGCGCGCATTACGATCTGGATCCCAAAACAGTCGGGTTTGACGCTGAAAAAGATGCATGAGCGGCTGGAGCACTTCCGGACCGCCCTGAGGCAGCACGGGCCGGGGTCATCGGATTTCGATCTCAACCCGGATACGGTCCTGCCGCCGGGACGCAGGTTGCGCCCGGCCGGTGTGCTTGCGCCCATCGTGCAACAGGGCGATGGGCTGTCCTTGTTGCTGACCAAACGCTCGGCTGCGCTGAAGCATCATCCGGGGCAGATCGCCTTTCCGGGTGGCAAGCAGGATGAGGGCGACGCGGATGTTGTCGCTGCGGCCCTGCGCGAGGCCCGCGAAGAGATCGGCCTGCCGTCCGAATTTGTCGATGTGCTGGGCACCTTGCCCGCGCATGAGACGGTGACCAGCTTTACCGTGACTCCGGTCATCGGTTTCGTGAAAGAGCCGTTCACGATCGTGCCTGAGCCCGGTGAGGTGGACGAGGTTTTCCTCGTGCCGCTGGATCATGTGCTGAATCCGGACAACTACCTTGTTCAGTCGCGGCGCTGGCATGGGCGGATGCGCCACTATTTTGTGGTGCCTTACGGACCCTATTACATCTGGGGCGCAACCGCGCGTATGCTGAGGGCATGGACAGAGATTATTCAAAACTGAGCCCCGCCGACGCCCCGTGGCTGACCGCGCCCGGCGCACGGGCCGTGTGCGATGCGATTGGGCGCGGAGGGCACCAGATCCTGTTCGTCGGAGGCTGCGTGCGCAACGCGCTCCTGGGGGTTGCTGTCAGCGATGTGGATCTGGCAACCAGCGCCCGACCCGAAGAGGTCGTGGCGCTTGCCCGTGTGGCGGGGCTCAAACCCGTGCCGACGGGAATAGATCACGGGACGATTACCGTGGTGGCAGATGGGTCGGGGTATGAGATCACGACGTTTCGCCGCGATGTAGAGACGGATGGCCGCCGGGCCGTGGTCGCCTATTCCACCGATATCCATGACGATGCGCGGCGCCGCGATTTCACGATGAACGCGCTTTATGCGGATGCGACGGGTCAGGTGATTGACCCGCTGGGCGGTCTGGCTGATCTGCGCGCGCGCCGCGTCCGTTTCATAGAGGACGCCGAACAGCGCATCCGCGAGGACTACCTGCGCACCCTGCGCTATTTCCGTTTTCATGCCTGGTACGGTAACGGCGCCGAGGGGCTGGATCCGGAAGCTTTGGCGGCAATAGGCTCTAATCTTGGCGGTTTAGAGACGCTTTCAGCCGAACGGGTCGGCGCGGAAATGAAAAAACTGCTGAGCGCGCCTGATCCATCCACCGCGCTGGCAGGAATGTCTCAAACTGGCGTTTTAGGGACGCTTTTTCCCGGTGCGGACATGCGGATGGTCCCGCTGATCGTTCATGCCGGGGCCGCGCTGGATGCAAGGCCTGACTGGATCTCACGGCTGGTGGCGCTGGGTGGGTCGGGGATGCCCGAGGCCCTGCGCATGAGCCGTGCGGACCAGCGCAGATATCACGTTCTGAAACAGGCGATAGAGACTGGAAGATCCTTGGCAGAGACTGCTTTTGAGGAAGGCGCGGACATCGCGACGCAGCTCTATCTGTTGCAGTGTGCCATTTCCGAAAGCCCTGCCGACGCGCGGCAGCTGGATCAGATCCAGATCGCCGCGGCGCAGTCGTTTCCCGTGGTCGCGCGCGATCTGATGCCGACCTACGAGGGCGCGGCCCTTGGTGCGCGCCTCGCGGCCTTGAAAGCGGCGTGGATCGCTTCGGGCTTTTCCTTGACAAAGGCAGAGCTGCTGGACCGCGCCGCGGATTAAGCCCGAGGATGGATTTCACTGCTAGAACCGGGATAAGTGGGGGCTGTTGATCGAAAGCCATTTCATGTTCCGATTCTTCGAAAACCTGGTCGATCCCTATGTGGACTACCCGCGGGAAGACACTCCGCCACAGAGGCTGTGGCCTTTCTTCATGGGGTATTCGCGCCCGTTCAGAAAGGTCTTTGCCTTTACCGCCTTGATGTCGATCCTGGTGGCGGCGATCGAGGTCGGCCTGATCTATTACATGGGCCGTATCGTGGATGTGCTGGACGAAGGCCCCGAGACGATGTGGGCGCGGCATGGCACCGAACTGATCGTCGTGGCGCTGCTGATCGTGTTCGTGCGGCCCGTGATGCAGGCCGTGGACGTGGCGCTGGTCAACAATGCGATCCTGCCGAATTTCGGTACGCTGATCCGCTGGCGCGCCCACCGGCAGGTGCTGCGGCAATCCGTGGGCTGGTTCGAGAACGACTTTGCCGGGCGGATCGCGAACCGGATCATGCAAACGCCCCCGGCAGCGGGCGAGGTCGTCTTTCAGGCATTCGATGCCATATCCTTTTCGCTGGCGTATCTGGTCGGGGCGGCGATCCTGCTGACATCGGCCGATCCGCGGTTGTTGGTGCCGTTGCTGGTGTGGTTTGCGCTCTACATGCTGCTGACGCGCTGGGCGATCCGGCGTATCGGTCCCGCGTCCAAGGCCGCTTCGGATGCGCGCTCTGCGGTGACCGGGCGGGTAGTGGATGCCTATACCAACATTCATTCGGTCAAGATGTTCGCCCATCACGACACCGAAGAACAATACGCCCGCGAAAGCATCGAAGGCGCGCGGCGGACCTTTCAGGTCGAGATGCGGATTTTCACGATCATGGATTTTTCGCTGGTCACGCTGAACGGTCTGCTGATCGTCGGCGTGGTCGGCTGGGCGCTGGCCCTGGGGGTGCAGGGCGCGGCGAGCGGGGGAACGGTTGCCGCGGCAGCGACGCTGACACTGCGGCTGAACTCGATGACGGCCTGGATCATGTGGGCGCTGTCGACGTTCTTTCGCCAACTGGGCGTCGTGGCCGAGGGGATGGAGACAATCGCGCAACCCATCACGCTGGTGGATGCGCCGGATGCGCGGCCTCTTGAGTTGACGGAGGGGCGGATCGCGATGCGCGGGTTGAGCCATCATTATGGCCGTGCGTCCGGTGGGTTGAACGCGGTGGATCTGACCATTGAACCGGGTCAGAAGATCGGGCTGATCGGTCGCTCGGGAGCGGGGAAATCGACCCTGTTAAAGCTTCTCTTGCGTTTTTATGACGCCGAAAGCGGCCGGGTCGAGATTGACGGACAGGATATTGCGCAGGTCACGCAAAGCAGTCTGCGGCGGCAGATCGGCATGGTTCAGCAGGAATCGTCGCTGTTGCATCGGTCGGTTCTGGAGAACATCCGATATGGCCGCCCCGAGGCGACAGAAGCGGAAGTGATCGCCGCTGCCCGGCAGGCGCAGGCGCATGACTTTATCCAGGACCTCAGCGATCCCGAAGGGCACACCGGCTATGCCGCCCGCGTCGGCGAGCGTGGCGTCAAGCTCTCGGGGGGGCAGCGCCAGCGGATCACGTTGGCCCGCGTCATTCTCAAGGATGCGCCGATCCTGCTGCTGGATGAAGCGACCAGCGCGCTTGACAGCGAGGTGGAGGCCGCCATTCAGGAGACGCTGTACGAGATGATGAAAGGCAAGACGGTCATTGCCATCGCGCACCGGTTGTCCACGATTGCGCGGATGGACCGCATTCTGGTGCTGGACGAGGGGCGCATCGTCGAAGACGGCACCCATGACAAGCTTTTGGCGTCGGGCGGGCTATATGCACGGTTCTGGGCCCGCCAAACAGGCGGCTTCCTGAAAACGGATGACGAGACGTGCACATAGAAAAATGGATCGACGCTTTTCGCCCCGCCGAGGGGCCGCCGCCGCAAACGCTGGGCGCGTTCATGCGCTGGTGTCTGGCCGGAGCGTGGCCGGCGCTTTGGTTCGCGGCGGCGCTGTCGGCCGCGGCCGGCGCGTTGGAGGCGGGTACGGCGCTGATACTCGGGGGGGTCATAGACGCCGCGGTGGACGGCGGGGCTGACGGCTTTTTCGACGGCAGCAACATGGCGCTGATCCTTGGCGCCATCGGGTTTTTCCTGATCGCGCGGCCCCTGTTCTTCGGCCTGTCGGCGGCGTCCAACGCGATCA
The DNA here is from genome assembly GCA_041573235.1 of Sulfitobacter sp. Classification (GTDB taxonomy): domain Bacteria; phylum Pseudomonadota; class Alphaproteobacteria; order Rhodobacterales; family Rhodobacteraceae; genus Sulfitobacter. The sequence continues at coordinate 8,159 of JBFFQZ010000014.1, forward strand.
TCGTGCAGCCCAACCTTAATCCGCTGGTCCTGTCGCGGCTGCACCGATGGTCCCTGGGCCAGAACGTGGGATTTTTCGAAGATGGTTTCGCGGGACGCATCGCGCAGAAACAGATGCAGGCGGCACGCGCGGTTACGGATGTCGCGTCCGAGATGATAAACGTCGTGGCCTTTGCGCTGGCGTCATTGGTCGGGTCGGTTCTGTTGCTGACGGCGATCAACGGCTGGGTGGCTGCGGGGCTTGCGCTTTGGTTGTGTCTTTATTTCGGGGTGATCAGGTGGTTTATGCCCCGCGTCAGGGCACGATCTGCGTCGCGTGCCGGGGCGCGGGCTATGGTGTCCGGACAGGTCGTGGATACGATCACCAACATCAAGACGGTCAAGCTGTTCGCCCATGCCGATCACGAGGACCGCGCAGCGCTGGGCGCGATGGCCGCGTTCCGCACCCGCGCGGTCGAGTTCGGGTATCTCGCGGCGGGGTTCCGGTTTGCGCTGATGAGCCTTGCGGGTGTGCTGCCCGTGCTGCTGATCGGTGCGACGGTGCTGCTGTGGCAACGCGATCTGGCCAGCACTGGGGACATCGCGGCGGCAGGGGCGATTTCGATCCGCATCGCCCAGATGACGGGCTGGGTCAGTTTCACGCTGATGGCGATCTACTCCAATATCGGAGAGGTAGAGGACGGCATGCGCACCCTGACCCCGCGCGTGCGGCTTGAAGACGCGCCGGATGCAACGCCGTTGAAGGTGGTGCGCGGTGAGGTGCGTATCGACGGCCTTGGATTTGCTTATGGGCGCGCGACAGGTGGGATAGAGGGGGTCGACCTGACGATTGCCGCAGGTGAAAAGCTGGGTGTCGTCGGCGCGTCGGGCGGGGGGAAATCGACTCTGGTGGCGCTGATGCTCAGGCTCTACGAGGCGGAACAGGGCCGCATTCTGATCGACGGACAGGACATTCGCGATGTCACGCAGGAAAGCCTGCGGCAGTCGATCGCGATGGTTACGCAGGAAACGGCGATGTTCAACCGGTCGGCGCGTGATAACATTTTGTACGGTCGTCCTGATGCGGACGAAGCGACCCTGATCGCGGCGGCAAAACAGGCCGAGGCGCATGAGTTTATTCTCGGGCTTCAAGACCATGCGGGGCGCAAAGGCTATGATGCGCATTTGGGCGAACGTGGCGTCAAGCTGTCTGGCGGACAGCGCCAGCGGATCGCGCTGGCCCGCGCCATCGTGAAGGACGCGCCGATCCTGATCCTTGACGAAGCGACCAGCGCATTGGACAGCGAGGTGGAAGCGTCGATTCAGTCAGCGCTTGAACGGGTGATGCGAGGCAAGACGGTGATGGCCATCGCGCACCGGCTGTCCACCCTGAAAGAGATGGACCGGATTGTGGTTCTGGACGCGGGCCGGATCGCCGAGGTCGGCACCCATGACGTGCTGCTGGCGCAGGGAGGGCTCTACGCGCGGTACTGGAAGCGGCAGTCCGGCGGGTTCCTGGATCTCAACGCGGCGGAATAGGGACTGGTTTTGCCCGCGTCCCGGCGCTATGGCGGGGGCATGACAGAATATAAAATAGAACGGCTGGGCCTTTTTGGCGACGGGATCGCGGCGGGGCCGGTGTTTGCACCGATGACCCTGCCCGGAGAAGTGGTCACGGGCGATCTCGAAGGCGACACCCTGCACAACATCAAGATCGTGACACCGTCCGACCAGCGTGTCGCGCCGCCGTGCCGACATTTCAGATCCTGTGGCGGCTGCCAGCTGCAACATGCGGCGGATCCCCTGGTGGCGGAGTGGAAAACCGAGGTCATCCGCCAGGCGTTGTCCGCGCATGGGATCGTGACCGACCTGCGGCCGATCGTGACTTCGCCCGCGCAATCGCGCAGGCGCGCGACCTTTGCCGCGCGCCGCACCAAGAAAGCCGCAATGGTCGGTTTTCATGGCCGGGGATCCGATACGCTGGTCGAAATCCCCGATTGTCAGCTGCTGGAGCCGGCGCTGCTGGGAGCAATGGATGCGATTGCCGAACTTGCTTTGCTGGGGGCGAGCCGCAAGACAGCATTGGCGGTCACGGTGACGACATCGACCGCCGGTCTGGATGTGCAGGTCAGCGGGGGTAAGGTGCCGGACGGCCCGCTGCGTCAAACCTTGGGCAGTTTGTGCGAAACACATGATTTTGCGCGGCTGACATGGGACGACGAGGTGATCGCCCTGCGCGCGCCTCCAGCGCAGCGCTTTGGCGCCGCTAACGTCTGTCCGCCGCCCGGCGCATTCCTTCAGGCGACCGCACACGGAGAGGCCGCGCTGTTGGCAGCCGTGCAGGAGGCGACACAGGGGGCCGCGCGGATCGCCGATCTGTTCGCCGGGAGCGGCACGTTCACCTTGCCGTTGGCCAAACGCGCCGAAATGCACGCTGTCGAGGGGCAGGCCGAGATGCTCGCCGCGCTGGATCTGGGTTGGCGCATGGCGCCGGGGCTCAAGACGGTGACACATGTCGCGCGCGATCTGTTCCGCCGCCCGCTGTTGCCCGATGAGCTGAAGAAATTCGATGCGGTCGTGCTGGATCCGCCGCGCGCGGGGGCCGAGGCGCAGGTGGCCGAGTTGGCCCGCTCGGACGTGGCCCGGATCGCCTATGTGTCGTGCAATCCCGTGACATTCGCGCGGGATGTCGCGCAGTTGGTCGCGGCTGGTTTCACGCTTGACTGGGTCCAGCCGGTCGATCAGTTCCGCTGGTCGTCGCACATCGAGCTTGCCGGACAGCTGCGCCGGGGCTGACCCACTGTGACCTCCGCGCAGCAGCCCTCTACCGAAAGCGCAAAGACATCTTTGTGACTGAGTCAGGTTTTGCTATGCTCCGGCGCTAAGAATAGTCCGAAAACGGATAGGCAGCAGGCAAATGAAGCGAAGAAACCTTGTACTGGGTGGTGCGGCACTGGTGTCCCTCGGGGCCTGTGCGCAGCCCACGAAGCTCCAACGATACAATGGCCCCGAGGTGACGGGCATCGTGGTCAACAAGGGGGAGCGGAAGATGTATCTGCTCCACAAGCACAAGATACTTGAGCAGTACCCGATCCGATTGGGATTTGCCCCCGAAGGCCACAAGGAAGTCGAGGGCGACGGGCGGACGCCGGAAGGCGTTTACAGAATTGACAGGCGCAATCCAAACAGCCGCTTTCACCTGTCGCTCGGGATCTCGTACCCGAATGCAAAAGACATGGCCAATGCGATGTCCTTGGGAAAATCCCCTGGCGGAGAGATTTTCATCCACGGCCAGAGGTTCCCGTTTCGCAAGGACGACGGCGATTGGACTTGGGGCTGCATCGCCGTGGACAATCACCAGATCGAAAGGATCTATGCCATGGTTGACGATGGCACACCGATCGCGATCAATCCCTAGGGCGTGACCGGTTCAAAAATCGGCTAAATCTTCCTGCTTGGCCCCGGTAACGAGGGTCCACCAGATCTTGCCGTTGAGCTCCTGATACCATGAAAAGCCCATCTGCTCCGCATCCGGAGACATGATGATCCGGCGCGTGTCCGGTTGTGTCATCCATGCGCCCAGCGTTTCCAGCTCGGTCTCATAGGTTTCCGATATGACCTCGCCGACCAGCTCTCCTTCGTATCCGACGCGGCGCACCCGTTCGAGTGGCGAAGATCCGTCAGATCCGAAATGCCACGGTCTGTTCTGTACCTGCATGTCGCGTGAATGGGTTGCTGCGGCCGCGTTGAGCCGTGGTTCAAGCTCGACCGGTGAAATGCCGGAGGCACCGCGCAATGCGTTGACGGCATCAAGCATGCGGAACTGGATCTGGCTGGTGTCTCGGGGGCTGATTTTATAGGCTCTCGGCAATGGCTTGCCGTCTGCACCGAGGGTTGTGCCGACAGGCGTACATGCCGCCAAAGCAACTGCCGTAGTCATCAAGATTGCAAAAAGACGGATCATTACTGAGCTCCAGCGAAAGGGTGTCGATACCGCATACATGCTGAGTTGCAACAGTTCAAATGCACTTGGGCGGGATGGCGCCGTGTCACACGGGTTTGATTTGAAAACGTGTCTTCGGCGCAATATATGAACACTCAGTTATTCCGAGCGGGAGGCATGATATGTCCAGTGATACGTTTACGATTAAGACCCGCCGCGGCTTTCTGGCCGGGGGTGCCGCGATGATGGCTGCTCCCGCGCTGGCGCAGGATACATCGGCGGTGAACAGCCAGGCCACGACAGAGAATGAACGCGACATCAATGAAGTCGTGCGCCGCAACATCTCCAGCTTTCGCACGCTGAGCTGGGAGCCATATTTCGACAGCACGCGCAACGGCGCGATTCTCGTGGATATCGACAGCCGCGCGGTGCATTTCTGGTCCGAGGATCAGAGCGTTTACAAACTTTATCCCTCCAGTGTGCCACTCACGCAGGAGTTGACGCGCCGGGGTCGGACGGAGGTCGTGCGCAAGGTCGAGGGGCCCAGTTGGCGGCCGACGCCCTCAATGCTCAAGCGGAACCCGGAATGGCCGAAATTCATCGGGCCGGGCCCGGATAATCCGCTGGGCACCCACGCGCTTTACCTCAGCTGGACCTATTACCGGATTCACGGGACCCATGACACACGCAAGATCGGGCGGCGGTCGTCAAATGGCTGTATCGGCTTGTATAATGAACATATTTCCGAATTGTTCGCGATGGCAAAGGTGGGCACGCAGGTGTTGCTTATTTGACGACATTGGGTCGATACAATGCGCGAGTGTTGAATTCATGTTCCCTTCAGCCGGGATAGATGGTTAGAAAACTATACGAAGTAAGTCTTGTGTGTGCGCCACGCTGCGAATCGTGCCGCACTGTTTCTGGAGGATATACTATGAAGAAACTCGTTCTCGCGGCTGCTCTGACAGCTGCTGCTTCCGCTGCATCGGCCGGCTCAATGGCAGATCCGGTCATCGAAGCACCCGTAATCGTCGAAGAAGCAACATCTTCTTCCGCTGGCATCTTGGTTCCGCTTCTGCTGCTCGTTCTCGTTGGCGCAGCTCTGGCCGACTAAGTTCCAGTCCGACGACTGAAAAGAAAAGGCGGCGCATTGCGCCGCCTTTTTTTATGCCCGGATCTTTCCGAGGTTCAAATCCAACCGGCAAGGTTCTCGCGGATGACGTTCGACAGCGCCTCGATATGGGCATCGTCGTCGTTCAGGCATGGGATATAGGTGAATTTCTCGCCGCCCGCTTCCTCGAAGCTTTCAAAGATCTCTTCGTTGATCTCTTCCAGCGTCTCGATGCAATCCGCTGAAAACGCGGGCGCGCAGACTGCGATGTTCTTCTTGCCCGCCTCTGCCAGACGCGCGACTTCTTCCACGGTATAGGGCTTCAGCCATTCCTCGGGTCCGAATTTGGACTGGAACGTCGTCTTGATCTCGGTGTCGTCCCACCCCAGCCGCTCTTTCAGCAGGCGCGTCGTCTTCTGGCACTGACAGTGATAGGGATCGCCTTCCATGAGATACCGTTTCGGCACGCCGTGGTAGGAACACACCAGGATATCCGGCCGCGTTTCAAGTTCCGCGTATTTCGCCTCGATGGATTTCGCCAGGGCGTCGATATAGTCGGGGCGGTCGAAATAGGGTGCCACGGTGCGGCTTGAGGGCTGCCATTTGATTTTGCCCAACGCTTCGAAGAACTTGTCACAGGCGGTGGCAGATGTCGCGCCGGCGTAATGCGGATAGAGCGGGAAGAACAGGATCTTCTGACACCCGGCTTTCGCCAGCTTTTCGACCTTGCTCTGTGTCGAGGGGTTGCCGTAACGCATGCAGAAATCGACCATGACCTGATCGCCATAGGTCCGCTCCATCTCTTGCGCGATTTTCCTGGTCTGCGCCTTGGTGATGGTCATCAGAGGGCTTTCGCCTTCTGCCTCGTTCCAGATCGACTTGTAGGCCGCGCCGGAGGTGAAAGGGCGCTTCGTCAAGATGATCAGTTGCAGCAGCGGCTGCCAGAGCCAGGGCGAATAGTCGATCACCCGGCGGTCCGACAGGAACTCGCCCAGGTAGCGGCGCATGGACCAGTAGTCGTAATTATCAGGCGTTCCGAGATTGCCGACCAGAACGCCGATTTTGGGCTGTGGCACCTTGGGGTGATCAGCGGCGGCGTGGATGGGGCGGGTCTCTGTGTCCATGGTGCGGATGTCTTTCATTTCATTATCCTGAACGGTGTATCGTCGATGACATAGATAGATTTCCCTGCGCGTCAATCACGCAAAGGCCGCTCGGGCGTGGCCAGCGCATCGGCGAGCCGTGCCTGTGCCGAACCGGGCCGCAGCGGTTTGGGTTGAGACTCATCAGGTGCCCAACCGGTCAGGACCTGAAGTTCAAAGCTGGCTTTGATGCGGCCCGAGGCTGTGCCGAAATGCGTGGCATAGAGGGCATTTGCACGTTCAAACACCGCGCGGCGGGTCGGGCGCCGGTGGCGGGCGTGCAGGGCGTTCGTTTCTCCCATGGCGCGCAGGTCGTGCATCAGGTGGGACAGATCGCGGTATTCGACGCTCAGAACGGCGGTGTCGGCAACCGGCAGGGCAAGCCCGGCCCGCTGCAGCAGCCCGCCCAGATCGCGCAGGTCCGGCATCGGGGCAATGCGCGGTGACAGGCCGCCGGTCACGGCGATCTCTGCCTCGCCCAGCGCGCGCCGGAGTTCCTGAAGCGTGTCGCCGCCAAAACTGATCGCGATCAGCAGCCCGTCGGGGACCAGCGCCCGGCGGCATTGGATCAGCTGCCCGACCGGATCGTTCGCCCAATGCAGGCTCATCATGTGAAGGACCAGATCATGGGATTGCGGCGTCAGGTCGACAATATCGCTGTCGGCCACGACGCGGGCCTGAGGGTACCGCGCCTGCCAGAAATCGGCAAATCCTGTCACGATCGCGGGCGATGTAAACGACTTGTTAACCATCTCCAGCCGATCCTGTACCTCATCGGCGGCCGTTTCATGCAGGAACAGGCCCTCTGTCGTCGCGCGGGCGCGGTTGCGGGCAAGGGCCGAAAGGTCAGTCATTGGTGTTGTCATGGAGGGGTACATAGGTCGGTGTACACAGGACTTCAAACAGCGGTTGCCCTGATCTATCCGCCGCGGTGCATTACCTGCGGCGATATGGTGGAAAGCGACTTTGGCCTGTGCAGCACCTGTTGGCGGGATACGGCATTCCTGGGCGGTGTGATCTGTGACAGCTGCGGCGTGCCGCTGACACCCGGCGGACAGGGTGGAAAGCTGCATTGCGATGGCTGCATGCAGGCACCTAAACCATGGGTCCAGGGCCGCGCCGCGCTATTATACAAGCAGACCGGGCGAAAGATCGTTCTCGCGCTCAAACATGGCGACCGGCAGGAGATCGCGCGGCCCGGCGGCTTGTGGATGGCGAATGTCATGCGCGACCTTGTCCCCCAGGGCGCGGTCGTCGTGCCCGTGCCGCTGCATTGGACCCGGATGCTCAAGCGGCGGTACAACCAATCTGCGCTGCTGGCCAAATCGGTGGCGGGGCATCTGAAGCTTGAGTGGTGCCCTGACGCGTTGCTGCGGCATAGGCGGACCGTTTCGCTGGATGGGTTGAGCCATGACGAAAGGTTCCGGACGCTGGACAGTGCGATCCGCCTGCATCCGCGGCATGGCCATGTGATCGTGGGCAAACCGGTGCTCTTGATCGACGATGTGATGACCTCGGGCGCGACATTGTCGGCTGCGACGCGCGCCTGCCTTGAGGCGGGATCGGGGCCCGTCAGCGTACTGACCCTAGCAAGAGCGGCAAAAGACGCTTAGATCCCTTTTCGACACCTGTTGAGAAGGATACCGCGATGAAGCCCGTTGAAATTTATACCTCGCCGCTCTGTGGTTTTTGCCATGCGGCGAAGCGACTGCTGAACCAGAAGGGCGTCAGCTTTTCCGAAGTCGATGTTCTGGCGCATCCCGACCGCAAGCCGGAAATGATCAAACGGGCCAGCGGCGGACGCACGGTTCCGCAGATCTTTGTGGGTGAAACCCATGTGGGCGGCTGTGACGATCTTTATGCGCTTGAGCGCGCGGGCAAGCTTGACGCGCTGCTGACGGCATGAAGGCCGCTGTTCTCCAGCTGAACGTCAGTGACGATCCGGCAGCAAATCTGCCCGTGACGCTGGAGATGTTGGCCGATGCGGTGGCGCAGGGGGCTGAATTCGTGCTGACCCCCGAGGTGACCAACTGTATCTCGACCAACCGGACCCACCAACGCGCCGTCCTGTATCACGAGACGGAAGATCCGACGCTGGCCGGACTGCGTGCTGCCGCGCAGGAGCACGGCATCTGGGTGCTGATCGGATCTCTGGGGCTCAAGACAGGAGACGCGGACGGACGTTTCGCCAACCGTTCTTTCCTGATCGACCCTGAGGGAGAGATCGCCGCGCGTTATGACAAGATCCACATGTTCGATGTGCAAGTGACCGCATCCGAGACCTGGTGCGAATCCGCGGCCTACCGCCCCGGTGACCGGGCGGTTCTGGCCGAGACGCCTTTTGCAAAGATCGGCATGACGATCTGCTACGACGTCCGCTTTCCCGCGCTGTATCAGGCGCTGGGCGATGCAGGGGCCGAGATCCTGACTGTCCCGTCGGCGTTTTCGCCGGTCACTGGTGCGGCGCATTGGCACACGCTGCTGCGTGCCCGCGCGGTTGAGACGGGGTGTTTCGTGATCGCCCCGGCCCAGACCGGGACCCATGCCAGCGTTGAAAACAAGACGCGAGACACCTATGGCCATTCGCTGGTAGTCGCCCCCTGGGGGGAGGTGATACTGGATGCCGGGACCACACCGGGTGCGTATCTTTTTGACCTCGAGATGGGACAAACCCGCGCCGCCCGTGCAAGAGTTCCAAGCATGACCCACAAACGCCCCTTCACAGGCCCCAGATGAGCGATGACCGCAATACCCTTGCCATCATGCTGTTCAGCGAGATTCTCGGCACTGATCAGATCTTGCGCAACCGGCTGAGCAAAGTGCTGCCGAAGGGGATGGAAATCTCGCATTTCTCGGTGCTCAACCATCTCGCCTGGCGCGAAGTCGAACGTTCTCCGGCGCAGCTTGCGGAGACGTTTCACGTGACGCGCGGCGCGATGACCAACACGCTCAACAAGCTGGAGTGGGCGGGCTATATCCACATCCGCCCCGATTGGGACGATGCCCGGCGCAAGAAGGTCGCGATCAGCCCGGCGGGGCGTCAGGCCAGGGAAGCGGCAATCAACAACATCACCCCGATGATCAACAAGGTGGTCGAGGATCTGGGCGAAGAGAACGCGCGCGCAGCCTTGCCGATACTGCGAGAGCTGCGCCGCCGAATGGGTTAGCGCTTTACCGACGCGGTGACGTAGTTCACGCTCAGGTCGCGGTCTGAAATGCTCCAACTCCACAGGACAGGGTTAAAGACGAATCCCTTGCGGTCCACCGGCGTCAGCCCGGCGTCACGCAACAGCGCAAAAAGCTCGTCCGGGGTGATGAATTTCGACCACTCATGGGTGCCTTTGGGCAACCAGCGCATCACGTGTTCCGCGCCGATGATCGCCATGACATAGCTTTTGGGATTGCGGTTGAGGGTGGAGCAGATGTGCAGGCCACCGGGTTTCAGAAGCTGCTGACAGGCGGTCAGAAAACTGATCGGAGAGGCGACATGCTCAACCACCTCCATGTTCAGCACCACGTCGAATTGTTCGCCAGCGGCTGCCATGTCCTCGGCGGTGGTGTGACGGTAGTCGATGGTCAACTCGGCCTGCGCCGCATGGATTTGCGCCACCGGGATGTTGCCCGCCGCCGCATCCGCGCCCACGACATCCGCACCCAGGCGGGCCATCGGTTCGGACAGCAGTCCGCCGCCGCATCCGATATCGAGGATCCGCAGCCCCTTCAGCGGCTCTGGCGCGGTCAGATCGCGGTCAAATTCACCGGCGATTTGGTTTGTGATGTAATCAAGCCTACATGGGTTAAGCATATGCAGGGGCTTGAACTTGCCCGTCAGGTCCCACCACTCGGCCGCCATCGCTTCGAATTTGGCGATTTCGTCGGGGTCAACGGTGGTCTGATGCGCTTGCATTTTGGCGCTCCTGTAAGCAATGTCATGTCTCGTGTTCATATAGGTTCGTAATGGATAAGTACCCTGACCAAAAGCGCGCAGTACAGTATCTGTACCCGCCGACCGACCCTTTCGACCGGCGCATGCTGGCCGTGGGGCAGGGCCATGAGATCTATGTCGAGCAGTGCGGCAACCCTGATGGCATCCCTGTCGTGGTGTTGCATGGCGGCCCCGGCGGCGGGTGCAGCCCGTCGATGCGGCGATATTTCGACCCCGCGCGCTATCGGGTGATTCTGTTCGACCAGCGCGGTTGTGGGCGGTCGAAACCGCATGCCTCGGTCAAGGACAATACCACGTGGCATCTGGTTGCCGACATCGAATTGATTCGTGAAACCCTGGGCATTGGCCAATGGGTGGTGTTCGGCGGCAGCTGGGGCGCGACGCTGTCGCTGATCTATGCGCAGACACATCCGGAGGCGGTCCGCGCGCTGGTGCTGCGCGGCGTGTTCCTGATGACCCGGTCAGAGCTGGATTGGTTCTATGGCGGCGGTGCGGGGAAATTCTGGCCAGAGGTCTGGTCGAAGTTTACCGCGCTCGTGCCGCAGGACGAGCAGGATGATCTCATCAAGGCCTATCACCGGCGCCTGTTTTCCGACGATCTGTCGCTGCAGACCCGTTTTGCCCGCGCGTGGTCGGGGTGGGAGAACGCGTTGGCGTCCATCCACTCGGTCGGGCAGATGTCCGAGGGGCCGGGTGAATACGCGCGGGCCTTTGCGCGGCTCGAGAATCACTACTTCATCAACAACGGGTTTCTTGAGTTCGACGGCCAGATCCTCGCCCAGATGGATCGAATCGCGCATATCCCGGGTGTGATCGTGCAGGGCCGGTATGACATGATCTGCCCGCCGCAGAGCGCGCATGCCATCGCAAATGCCTGGCCCAAGTCGGAGCTGAAAATGGTTCGTAACGCGGGCCATGCGCTGTCCGAACCTGGGATCAGCGCCGAGCTGGTGCGCGCCATGGACAGGATTGCGCTGTCATGAGCCGCCGGTCACCCATCGATCGCCGGGCGTTGTTCGCCAGCGGTGCCGCGGCGGCGCTGCTTGCGGCTGCCGGGGTCAGCGCAGGGCCGTTGCCGCAGCGGGGGGGCAAGCTGCGGCTGGCGCTGTCGGGTGCGCAGCGTAGCGATGACTGGCGCTCCGGTCAGGGACTTTTCATGCAGGTGGCCCGGCTGGGTCTGGTCCATGAAACGCTTACCGAAGTTGCGGGTGACGGCACCCTGCGCGCAGAGCTTGCGACGGGCTGGACGTCTTCACCCGACGCGCGCATCTGGGAGTTTGACCTTCGCGAGGACGCTGTTTTCCATGACGGA
>JBFFQZ010000015.1:0-19414 GCA_041573235.1 Sulfitobacter sp.
GGCCTCTGGCGTCGCTTCTTCCGGTGTCACCACCTCGGCCTCAGGCTCGGGCTTTGGTGCGGCTTTCGGCTTACGGGTACGGGTCCGCTTGGGCTTCGGCTTTTCCTCGGCGGCAGGTGCCGCTTCCGCATCGGCCGTGCTTTCGGAGGTTACCGCATCGGCGGGCGCGGCCTCTGCCGTTTCTTCCTTGGGCTTGCGGCTGCGTGAGCGGCGCTTGGGCTTCGGCTTTTCTTCGGCGTCTTCGGCAGGCGCTTCACCGGTCACTGCGACCTCTTCGGGCGCGGCCTCCGGGGCGCTTTGCCCGGCGGGCTCTGCGGCGGGCTGATCTTCACCGGCGTCCGTGTTCTGCTCGTTGCCATCCTCACCGTTGCTGGAGCGCCCCCCACGGCTGCGACGCCGACGACGACGCTTGCGCTTGGGTTTGCCCTCGCCATCATCGCCAGTGTCCGCGGCAGGCGGTTCCGGTGCCTCCTGCGGTTCGACCACGGCTGCGGCCTGCTCTTCGGCGGCCGCGCTTTCATCCTCGTCGATCTGGTCCATCAGCGAAGTATCGACGGACACGACGTGGGCGACCTGCTGGACCACCCGCGTGGCGGTCTTGAACTTCTCCATCGAGAAATCGGGGCTGACCAGATGCGGGTCCCCTTCGATGCGGACGCTCAGGCCATACCGCGCCTCGATATGCGCGATATGTTCGCGTTTCTGGTTCATGAGGAAGTTGGCGATGCCCACAGGCGCCTTGATCAGCACCTCGCGTGAGCGGCGGCGTGTGCCTTCTTCTTCGATGGTGCGCAGAATAGACAGGGCCAGGTTGTCATCCGACCGGATCAGGCCGGTGCCGTGGCAGGCCTGACAGGGCTGGGTCGTCGCCTCGATCATGCCGGGACGCAGACGCTGGCGCGACATCTCCATCAGGCCGAAGCCCGAGATCCGCCCGATCTGGATCCGCGCGCGGTCTGTCTTGAGCTTGTCCTTGATGCGCTTTTCGACAGCCGCGTTGTTCTTGCGCTCGTCCATGTCGATGAAGTCGATCACGATCAGGCCCGCAAGGTCGCGCAGGCGCAGCTGGCGTGCGACTTCGTCTGCCGCCTCGAGGTTGGTCTTGAGCGCGGTCTGCTCGATCGAGCCTTCCTTGGTGGCGCGGCCAGAGTTCACGTCGATCGCGACAAGCGCTTCGGTCACGCCGATCACGATGTAGCCGCCCGAGGGCAGCTGCACGGTCGGATTGAACATGCCCGAAAGATAGGATTCGACCTGATAGCGCGCAAACAGCGGCAGGTTTTCCTCGTAGCGTTTCACATTCTTGGCGTGGGACGGCATGATCATCTTCATGAAGTCCTTGGCGATGCGATAGCCCCGTTCGCCTTCGACGAAAACCTCGTCGATGTCGCGGTTATAGAGATCGCGGATCGACCGTTTGATCAGGTCGCCCTCTTCGTAGATCTTCGCGGGCGCGATGGATTTCAGCGTCAGCTCGCGGATCTGTTCCCACAGGCGCTGAAGGTATTCGTAGTCGCGCTTGATCTCTGCCTTGGTACGCTTGGCGCCCGCCGTGCGCACGATCAGCCCCGCGCCCTTGGGCACGGTGATCTCGTTGGCAATTTCCTTGAGCTTCTTGCGGTCGACGGCATTGGTGATCTTGCGCGAGATGCCACCGCCACGCGCGGTATTCGGCATCAGGACGCAATAGCGGCCTGCAAGGCTGAGGTAAGTCGTGAGTGCTGCACCCTTGTTGCCGCGCTCTTCCTTGACGACCTGCACCAGCAGAATCTGACGGACCTTGATCACTTCCTGGATCTTGTAACGGCGCGGACGTGGCTTGCGGGCCGGGCGGATGTCCTCCTGGTCGTCCTCTTCTGCGACGGATTCGATGCTGTCGTCCTTGGCCGACGGATCCGCAGTGCGCGCGTCATCGTCCTCGCCGGTATCGGCATCCTCGTCGGTGTCGGGGGTTTCAACCGGCGTTTCCTTGACGCGCTCCATCGGCGAGGATGCTTCATCCTCGGAGATTTCCACTTCGTCTTCATCCAGATCGACGGTTTCCATGCCCGTGATCTCGGCCGATGTCTTCGCGTCCTTCGACACGGAATCCTCGGCCTTTGCCTTGCGGCTGCGCGACCGCGAGCGGCTCTTGGGCTTGTGCTCCTCGTCGTCCTTCGCGGCCTGCGCTTCGGCATAGGCACGCTCTTCTTCCATCAGCGCTTCGCGGTCCGCGACCGGGATCTGATAGTAATCGGGATGTATTTCCGAAAACGCGAGAAAGCCGTGCCGGTTTCCGCCGTAGTCGATAAAGGCCGCCTGCAAGGACGGCTCGACCCGGGTTACCTTGGCGAGATAGATGTTGCCAGCAAGCTGGCGTTTGTTCTCGGATTCAAAGTCGAATTCCTCAACCTTGTTTCCATCCACCACGACGACGCGGGTTTCTTCCGCGTGGGTGGCATCGATAAGCATTTTCTTTGGCATGTTCTTCTTTTGCATAAGCGCGAACGCGCAAGCCTCCCAGGAGGAGCTGCGCGTAGCGGTATATGTCTTGTCAGGGCGATAGCGAACGGCGCAGGGGCATGACCCAAAGGGCTGCCCTGTAAACTGCTAACTGCGTGTGCGCGCGTCATCGCGGTTCTTCTCCGACACGGGCGGCCATGCATTGCACAGCACCTCCCGCATCCATTTAAAACTGTGTCGTCCAGGGTTTTCCCCGGGGCATCCATCAGCGTCTCAACTGCCGTTGCCGGCACGATCGGTCTGTCACACGATGAGAAAGGTCTCACGGTCACAGCGAAACTGTTAAAGGCAGCCGACACGGTGTCGCGCCAGACGGCCATCCCCCTAGATAAGAGCAGGCACGGGACAAACACAATGGTCAATGTCGTGCTGCCCCCGAAAAACGCGGATCAAGATGCGTCCGAGCGTGGAAAAGCGCGAAGAAGCGGATCGGCGGCATGTTGCCGTGCAAGTCGAATGACAGTAGGGTCGCGTCGAAATTCGGAGGCCCGTGGCCTCCTTGACCCACGTCAGGAGACATCATGCGATACTTCTTGCGACCCGCCGCGATCCTTTGCATGGCCACGCTTGCACTTGCAGCCTGCGATCCGGCTGAATTCGACCCCGATCCGGATGTGCGTCGAGACGCACGCGCGCACCGCAAATGCGTGGTGGCTGTCCAGAAGCAGACCACCGACCCGGCGGCAGTTCTGAACACGACCCTGCCGATTGTCGAGATCAACCAGTATATCGTCGACGCGCCATCACTTCAGCAAAGCTGGATGTGCCGCACAGACGACGCAGGCACACCGACCCAGCTCTACAAACTCGGGACAGGCTGACGCCCGCCAAGGTGAGGTGCAGTTAACTGCACCTTACGCGCTCGGAAACCGCGTATGTCCTAAAGATAGTCGGCGCGCTGGAGCTGATACTTCGCCATCTTCTCGTTCAGCGTGCGGCGCGGCAGACACAGCTCTTCCATAACACTCGCGATGGAACCCTTGTGGCGCCGCATCGTATTGTCGATCAGCATCCGCTCAAAGGCTTCCACGTATTCTTTCAAAGGTTTACCCTCGGTGGTCATCACCGGCTGCATCTCGTCATGATCGCTCATCAACAGGGACGCGATCGTGCCGGAGCCGCGCCGGGACTGAAGCACCGCGCGCTCTGCCACATTGATCAGCTGGCGCACATTGCCGGGCCAGGGCGCCTGCAACAGCTGGGCGGCCTCCTGTGCCGTTACCTGCGGTGCCGGACATCCATACTCATCCGAGAACTGCTCGCTCAACCGCGTGAACAGCGTCAGGATATCCTCGCCGCGCTGGCGCAGCGGCGGCACCGTGATCCTGAGCGCGGCAAGCCGATAAAAAAGATCGGAGCGCAGCACATCTTCCGACGTGCGCCCGGCCTCCTGAAGGTTCGAGATCGCCACGATCCGCGTCTCCGCGGGGGTGCCTTGCGCGTTGATCGCGGACAGCAACCGCGCCTGAAGTGTTTCCGACAGCGCCTCCACATCCTCAAGCACCAGCGTGCCACCGCGCGCCTCCTCAATCGCGGGCAGCTGCGCGTCCTCGGGCTGCATCGGGCCGAACAGCCGCTTGCTCAGCCCGTCCTCCTCGTAGGCAGAGGCACTGACCAGCACGAATTTCTTGCCCGCCCGGCTGCCGACGGCGTGCAGCGCATGCGCGACCAGCGTCTTGCCCGTACCCGTTTCGCCATCAATCAGCACGTGGCCATCGGCCTGCCCCAGATCCAGGATGTCCTCGCGCAGCCGCTCCCTGACCGGACTTTGCCCGATGAGCTTCTTCATCAGCTGCCCGCCATCCGACAACTCGCGGCGCAGGGCGCGGTTGTCCATCACCAGCCGCCGTGTGGCGGTCGCCTTCTTGGCCAGTTCGCTCATCCGGTCCGGATTGAACGGCTTTTCCAGAAAATCAATCGCGCCCACGCGCATCGCCTCGACCGCCATGGGCACATCGCCATGCCCGGTGATCATGATCACCGGCAAAGCACTGTCGCTGCCCATCAGCTTCTTGAGGAACTGCATCCCGTCCATGCCGGGCATCTTGATGTCCGAAATGACGATGCCGGGATAATCGGGCCCCAGCACCTTGAGCGCATCTTCCGCGCTTCCGAACGTCTCCGTGTCATAGCCGGAAAGTGCCAGCCACTGGCTGATCGACTGACGCATGTCCTGTTCGTCGTCGACAATCGCAATCTTCATCGCCTGTGCCATATCTTACTCCGCCGCATGTGTGTCTTGTTCGCCGTCATAGATCGGCAATTGCATTTCGAATACCGCGCCGCCGCCCTGGCCGTTGCGTGCCGTCAGCCGCCCGCCGAGGTCGCTCACAATCCCCGAAGAGATCGCAAGGCCCAGCCCGACGCCATCGCCGGGCTGCTTGGTGGTATAGAACGGCTCGAACAGTGCATCCAGATCCTCGATGCCGGGGCCATTGTCCCGCACCGTCAGCGTTACCGTCTCCCCGACAGACAAGATGATCTCGACCTGCGGGTTCCTCTCTGATTTGGTAGCATCGAGGGCATTGCGCAAGAGGTTGACGAGAACCTGTTCGATCCGCATCCGGTCGCCCAGCACACACACCGGCTCGTCGGGGAGGATCCGTGCGATCTGGACCTGGCGCTGTCGCAACTGGGGCTCCATCATGCTCAGGCTCGACGCCAGCGCATCGGCCATATTGACCGGCGAAAGCGATTCCTGGCCCTTGCGGGCATAGGATTTCAGCTGCCGCGTGATCGCGCCCATCCGCTCGATCAGATCATCGATGCGCCCGAAAGAGCTCAACGCCTCTTCCTGCCGGTTGCGCCGCAACAACAGCCGTGCGCCCGCCAGATAGGTCTTCATCGCGGCCAGCGGCTGGTTCAATTCGTGGCTGACCGCAGCCGACATTTCACCCAATGCCGCGAGCTTGCTGGACTGCTCAAGCGTCTGCTCGGCCACCGCGAGGGTCTGCTGGACGCGTTTGCGCTCGGCGATTTCGCGCTGAAGTGCTGCGTTCAATGCGCGAAGCTCCGCCGACTCGCGCTGAAACAGGGCCGCGCGCCCCGCCGTGCGGCGGCTGAGCGCGTAGAAACTCAGCGCCAGGAGAATCGCGAATCCCATGACCTCGAGCGCCAGAACCCCGTTCACCCGCTCCCGCACACTGGCGTAGGTGGTGTAGCTGATGATGCGCCAGCCCCGGAAATTCACCCGCGCGTCCAGCCGCATCACCGCTTCACCGCGCAGATAGGCATCGGGCGGCAGCGCGGTCCAGTCAGAGGTCGCCTGAAGCGCCCGCTCGATGGCGCTTTGCGGGGTCTGGTTGGCCAGCGCCTCCGCTTCGGTGCGCCCCCGCCAGCGCGGCTCTGTGGCCAGCAAAATCTCGCCATTGCTGTCGGTCACGATCACCGCATCCGAAATCCCTGCCCACGCCCGCTCGAACTTGCGCAGATCGACTTCGACGACAATCACACCAACCGTCGCGCCGCCGCTCTGGATCCGGCGGGAATAAAAGAAATGATAGCCACCCGTGTCGTCGCGAATCACGCTGAAGATCGTTGCGTTGGACCGGATCGCATCGACGAAATACGGCGACGACCTGTGCCCGGCGCCGATCCGGCTGCGGTCGGTCGCGGCCACGGTCCGCCCGTCAATGTCCAGAAGCATCAGGGACGCGGCGCCGATCTCTTCGACAAAGGAAATCAGCCGCTGCGTGGACAGCGTGTAATCCGAGCTTTCCAGTGCCGCGATCAGCGTGGGGTCGCGGGCCAGAAGCTGCGGGACGATCGCGTTCTGACGCAATTCGGCAAGCATGTTGCCGCCATAAAGCGCGATCCGCAGTTCAGCCCGGTTGCGGGTGCTTTCGGTGAAACGGTCCGTCAACAGCATGTTGGTGACCGAAATCACGACAATCGCGAAGATCAGCATCAATGCCAGCCCGACGCGAACCCGCCAGCTGATCGCAGCGGCCTGCCAAGCCGATTTTCGTGTGGCGTTCTCGTCTAGCATCGGCACACCCTATCACAGGGCGATGACACCTCAAGTCAGGCGGTGGTCAGCGCACCCGTCAATGCGCGAAAGAGCGCCACCCCATCGGTGCCGCCATGGCCTGCATCCGCCGCGCGTTCGGGATGCGGCATCATGCCCAGCACCCGGCGGTTCGGCGACAGGATGCCCGCGATGTCCGCCTGCGCGCCATTGGGATTGTCGGTGTAGGTGAACGCGATCCGGTCCTCACCCTTCAGGGTGGCGATCGTTTCGGCATCGGCAAAGTAATTGCCATCGTGATGGGCGATCGGAATGTTGATCACGTCGCCCGCGTTGTAGCCCATCGTGTAGTCCGAGGCGGATGTCTCGACCCGCAGGCCCACCGTCTTGCACAGGTATTTCAACCCGGCATTGCGCAACAGCGCCCCGGGCAGCAGCCCGGTTTCGGTCAGCACCTGAAAGCCGTTGCAGATCCCCATCACGTATCCGCCCCGCGCGGCATGATCCGCCACGGATTTGCAGATCGGAGAATTCGCCGCAATCGCGCCACAGCGCAGGTAGTCTCCATAGGAGAACCCGCCGGGAATGCCGACGATATCCACGCCATCCGGCAGATCGCTGTCCTTGTGCCAGACCATCGTCACATCCGCGCCCGCCTGTTCGAACGCGACGGCCAGATCGCGGTCACAGTTCGATCCCGGAAACACCACCACTGCAGCTTTCATCAAAGAGCCTCCTCCGCGCAATCCATCACGATCCTGGACGCGCGCTCATTCACAACGTTGACCGCGCATTCCATCAAGACCGGATCTGCGCATTCCATCAGGACATTTCAATCGAATAGCTTTCGATGACCGTATTGGCCAAAAGCTTTTCGCACATCTGTTCGACATCCGCCCGGGTTGTTCCCTCGGCCAGATCCAGTTCGATCACCTTGCCCTGGCGCACGCCCTGAACCCCGTCAAAGCCCATCGCACCCAGGGCATGGCGCACGGCCTCTCCCTGCGGGTCCAGAACCCCATTCTTAAGCATCACATGCACACGTGCCTTCATCGCGCAGTCCCCGGCTTCATCTTGTTCATAATCTCAATCCGACGCACGGCGTCAGTTGATCAGCGTTGGTTTCGTGATCGGCGTCGAATTCTTGGGCATCACGCCCAGACGCCGCGCCACTTCCGTATAAGCATCGGTAAGCGAGCCCAGATCGCGACGGAACACGTCCTTGTCGAGCTTCTGACCCGTCTCGATATCCCACAGACGACAGCTGTCCGGTGAAATCTCGTCAGCGACGATCAGACGCGGGAATTCGCCGTCATAGACGCGACCGATCTCGATCTTGAAATCCACCAACCGGATGCCGACGCCGTACATCAGCCCCGAGAGGTAATCATTGACCCGCAACGCGAGGCTCAGAATGTCGTCCATGTCCTGCTGACTGGCCCAGCCGAACGCGGCGATATGCTCTTCCGTGACCAGCGGATCGCCCAGGGAATCATCCTTGTAGCAATATTCGACGATGGGACGGGGCAACTGCGTGCCTTCTTCGATGCCAAGCCGTTTGGACATCGTTCCGGCGGCATAGTTGCGCACGATCACTTCAAGCGGAACGATCTCGACCTGGCGGACGAGTTGTTCGCGCATGTTGAGCCGCTTGATGAAGTGCGTGGGCACGCCGATATAGTTCAAACCGGTCATGAAAAACTCGGAAAGGCGGTTGTTGAGCACGCCCTTGCCGTCGATCACGTCCTTTTTCTGCGCGTTGAACGCAGTCGCATCATCCTTGAAGTACTGGATGATCGTGCCGGGCTCCGGACCTTCATAGAGAATCTTTGCTTTGCCTTCATAGATTTTCTTGCGGCGGGCCATCGGCATATCCCTGTATGATCGGGCGCGAGGGGGGTCTCGGCGCCCTGTTGCGCTCCTCATAGTGCAGTCATGCCATTGCTGCAAGCGCGCTGCCTTGTAGAATGAAGATGGTGTCACCACATCTGACACATATTTTGATGGAGCAAAAAATGACCACATTTGACGATCGCGAAGACGCCTTTGAAAAGAAATTCGCCCATGATGCGGAGATGCAGTTCAAGGCAGAAGCCCGCCGGAACAAGCTTCTGGGCCTGTGGGCGGCAGCCGTTATGGGCAAGAACGACGCAGATGCGGCGGCCTATGCCCAGGAGGTGATCAAATCCGACTTCGAAGAGGCCGGTGAAGAGGACGTCTTTCGCAAGGTATCGGGCGATCTGGGTGACAGGGCGGATGAACAGACGATCCGCACCAAGATGAAAGAGCTGATGGGCGAGGCACGCCGACAAATGATGAATGAGCTGAAATAGCGGTCCGAGGTGGGGGCGCCTCCCCGCTCCCGCTGCCCAACCTCATAATCGACATGAATATTACGGATCTTGCCGCGGTACCGCGCGCGTGACAAAACGCCCGCAACCGGCCGTTCAAGGAGTGCCCCCGATGTCCAATGCTTTCACCGATCTTCTCGCTGAAAAGGGCGTGCTGCTTGCCGATGGCGCAACGGGCACCAACCTTTTCAACATGGGGCTCATGTCAGGCGACGCGCCTGAACTGTGGAACACCGACCAGCCGAAAAAGATCATCGCGCTCTACAAGGGCGCGGTCGATGCGGGATCCGACCTGTTTCTGACCAACAGCTTCGGCGCCAATGCCGCCCGGTTGAAACTGCATGACGCGCAAAACCGCGTGCATGAACTGAGCCGGGTCGCCGCCGAACTGGCCCGCGAGGTCGCAGACACCGCCGGGCGGCCGGTGGTCGTCGCGGGCTCTGTCGGGCCGACCGGCGAAATCATGGAGCCTGTGGGCGCGCTCACGCATGCGCTTGCCGTTGAAATATTCCACGAGACCGCAGACGGGCTCAAGGCGGGCGGTGCCGACGTCGGCTGGCTCGAGACGATCTCGGCGCCCGAGGAGTACCGCGCCGCCGCCGAAGGATTCGCGCTGGCGGGCCTGCCCTGGGTCGGAACCATGAGCTTTGACACCGCCGGGCGGACGATGATGGGGGTCACGTCAGCCGGGATGGTCGAAATGATCGAAGAGATCGACAATCCGCCGCTGGCTTTCGGGGCGAATTGCGGCACCGGCGCTTCGGATCTGTTGCGCACCGTGCTGGGATTTGCCGCCAAGGGCAGCACCCTGCCAATCGTCGCCAAGGGCAACGCGGGCATCCCGAAATACCACGATGGCCACATCCATTATGATGGCACGCCCGAGCTGATGGCGACCTATGCCGTGATGGCGCGCAACTGCGGCGCGCAGATCATCGGTGGCTGCTGCGGCACGATGCCATCGCACCTGGAAAAAATGCGCGAAGCGCTGGACACGATCCCACGCGGCGACGCGCCCGACCTCGAAGAGATCACCGCCGCCCTTGGCGCGTTCTCGTCCGAGAGCGACGGTACAGATGGCGCGGGTCCGACCCGCGCACCCCGCCGCGGACGCCGCCGCGCGCAAAGCTGAGCTTTGGGGCCGCAACCGCCAGGAGACAGGCAATTCTGCGAAAATCCGCATCATCGCGTCGCGACACGCTCCGGCCATGTCGCAAACGCCTTAGTAATTTCAGGCCGGTCTGACAAAACGGTTTCCAACCGGACATTCCGGACCGCGAACCAAAGGGAAAATCATGTCCGAAGAAGACGATATCATCCTGTCCGAACTTGACGATGACGAGCTTGTCCAACAGATGTTCGACGATCTCTATGACGGTCTCAAGGAAGAGATCGAGGAGGGCGTCAACATCCTGCTCGAACGCGGCTGGGAACCCTACGACATCCTGACCAAGGCGCTTGTCGGCGGCATGACCATCGTCGGCGCCGACTTCCGCGACGGGATCCTGTTCGTCCCCGAGGTGCTGCTGGCCGCCAACGCCATGAAGGGCGGCATGTTCATCCTTAAGCCGCTTCTGGCCGAAACCGGCGCGCCCCGCGTCGGCAAGATGGTCATCGGAACGGTCAAGGGCGACATCCATGACATCGGCAAGAACCTGGTGTCGATGATGATGGAAGGCGCAGGTTTCGAAGTGGTCGACCTGGGGATCAATAATCCGGTCGAAGCCTACCTCGAAGCGCTTGAAAAAGAAGGGCCTGACATTCTCGGCATGTCGGCGCTGCTGACCACCACGATGCCCTACATGAAAGTCGTGATCGACACGATGGTCGAAAAAGGCATCCGCGATGATTACATCGTGCTGGTGGGCGGCGCGCCGCTGAACGAGGAATTCGGTCGTGCCATCGGCGCGGACGCCTATTGCCGGGACGCCGCCGTGGCGGTCGAGACCGCAAAGGAATGGGTCGGCCGCAAGCACAACTCGAAATCGGCCTGATCACGGCCCCTGTCGCGTTCAAAGGCCCTGCGCATCGCGGGGCCTTTTTTGTGCGGCCCCGCGCGCCTATCTTGAGACCACGGAAAGGACGCACCATGCCCCCTGCTCTCTTTACCCTCGTGCTGATCGCGGTCATTGCCGCCGCGGGTCTGACCGTCTGGCTCATCGCGGGCGGAGGCGGCGCAGTCCCGATTGTCGCGCTGCCCCTGGCACTTCTTGCCAGCCTGATCGTCCGGATGCTGCGCCGGTGACCCTCTCGGACCAACAGTTGACCGAGAACGGTCTGCCTTTGGACACCGCCCAGGGCAAGGTCCTTCTGATCGCCTGCGGCGCACTGGCGCGTGAGATCCTGGATCTGAAGGCCGCGAACGGCTGGACCCATCTGGATCTGACCTGCCTGCCCGCGAAATACCATCTCTACCCCGAAAAGATCACGCAAGCCGTGCAGGATTCCGTAGCCAGACACCGCGACGCCTACGACGATATCTTTGTGGTCTACGCCGATTGCGGCACCGGTGGCCTGTTGCAGGCCGCCTGTGACAGGCTCGGCGTGCGAATGATCGCGGGGCCCCACTGCTACAGCTTTTTCGAAGGCAACGACCGGTTCGCAGAAATCGGCGCGGATGAGATAACGACCTTCTATCTCACGGATTTTCTGGTCCGCCAGTTCGACGCCTTCATCGTCAAACCCATGGGGCTGGACCGCCACCCGGAGCTGCGCGACATGTACTTCGGCAACTACGAAAAGCTTGTCTATCAGGCCCAGACCGACGACCCCGCCCTGACCGAAAAGGCCAAAGCCTGCGCCGATCGCCTCGGTCTCGCGTTCGAGCGGCGTCATACCGGATACGGCGACCTGCACACCGCCCTGGCGCGCCTGTAGGACCGCAGAACCGGCTACTGGTCCCGCCGGACAGCGTGGGTGGAAACCGCGCCGTCCCCGATCAGGACGGCATCGCCGCATTCACTCCGCCTGTGCCGCCGTCTCGCGGATCCGCTCGATCATGGCCACCAGACCGTTCGAGCGCTGCGCGGACAGGTGGTCATTCAACCCAAGCCGCCCCATCTCGGCCTTCGCGTCCACGCCGAGCACCTGCGCGGGCGTCAATCCGTTGTAGAGCGCGCGCAGCACCGCAATCAGCCCGGACACGATCATCGCATCCGACGCCCCGTCGAAATGAAGTTTGCCATCGGCCACTTCGGCATGCAGCCACACCTGGCTGGCACAGCCGTCCACCTTGGTGGCGGGCACGCGGAGCGCCTCGGGCAATGGCGCCATCGCCTTGCCCTGATCGATCACGTGACGATAGCGGTCCTCCCACTCGTCCAGAAACTCGAAATCCTCGACAAGTTCTTCGAATGCGGGCGTGGCCATTGGGTGCTCCTCAATCTGGTACATGGAACGCGGTTCTGTCACGGAGGTAGGCATCGGCGCGCCAAACGTCCACCCCCTCAGGCCCTTCCCAAGGCCGCAGTGTTCAGGTAGTTAAACTTCAGGCAGTTTCAGACGGCAGGTTCCATGCGCATACCCCTTTTCGCCCTTCTTGTTGCATCCACGACCCTTGGTGCCTGTACCATGATGCGCAACAGCGCGCTGAACCCGTCCAACTGGTTCGGCCGAGGCGCTTCCGAGCAGATCGGGACGACCGGCGATGCCGCAGCTGTCAATCCATTGATCCCGACCGGGAGCGGCCTGTTTGACAGCCTGACCGCCAATCCGGACAAGGACGTCTATCTCGGGCGGCCCTTCGGCGAGATTACCAACCTGACGGTCGAGCGTGTGGCGGGGGGCGCGGTCATCCGTGCGACCGGTCTTGCGGCGCGTCAGGGCATTCACACAGTCCGCCTGACCCCCGAGGTCGAGGACGAGATTCCCGTGGACGGGGTGCTGACCTATCGTCTTGAAGGGATTGAGCCTGTCAGACCCACGGCTGTCGGCGCTCCTGCAACCCGCGAAGTGACCGCGGCGCGCAAGCTGACCGACCAGCAACTGCGCGGCGTGCGCAGCATCCGCGTCGAAGGCCTGAGCAACGCGCAGGTGGCGCGCCGCTAAGCTCCGGCCCCGCGTGGCGCATCATTTTTGTATCAGACCCGGACAACCTTGACCTGGTTGCCCACGGCGGTCAGCGCGATCTGGCCCTCGCAGAGCAACAGCGCATCGTCACCGAACACCTCGCGGCGCCATCCCCGCAGCGCCTGCACATCGCGTTCACCGGCGGCAATCGCGTCCAGATCGGACGCCGTCGCGATCAGCTTGGCGGCGACACCGGAGCTTTCGGTCTTGGCCTTCAGCAGCACCCGCAGCAGATCCGCAAGCGCCGGATTTACCTGCAATTTCTCACGGCTTCTGTCCGCCTCCGGCAAATCACCGTTGGGGCACGCGACGCCCGCGGCAATCGCCTTGAGAATGCCCTCGGCGATGTCGCCCCTGCGTGCATCACGCAACAGCAGCCGCGCGCGCCCAAGTTCTTCGTGGTTCTTGGGCTTGTTCGAGGCCAGTTCGACCATCGCGTCATCCTTAAACACGCGGTTGCGCGGAATATTCCGTTCCTGGGCAAAGCTTTCGCGGAAGGCGGCCAGTTCGCGGACGATGGCAAGGAACCGTCCCGAATTGGTCCGGGTCTTGACCCGTTTCCAGGCATCGCGCGGCGCGGTGATGTAGGTGTCGGGGTTGGTCAGGATCTCCAGCTCTTCCGCGACCCATTTGTCCCGCCCGGTCTCGGCCAGCCTGGCCGCGAGGAATTCATAGATCTGGCGCAGATGCGTCACGTCGGCCAGCGCGTAGGTCTTTTGCGCGTCGGTCAGCGGACGCCGCGACCAATCGGTGAAACGCGACGTCTTGTCCAGCGGCTGACGCGCGATCTTGCGCACCAGCGTCTCGTAGCCCACCTGTTCGCCAAAGCCGCAGACCATCGCGGCGACCTGCGTGTCGAACAGCGGCTGGGGGAAAACCTGGGCATCGACAAAGAAGATCTCGAGGTCCTGCCGGGCGGCGTGGAACACCTTGACCACCGAGGTGTCGCGGAAAAGCGCGTACAATGGCTCCAGCGACAGGCCCTCGACCAGCGGGTCGACCAGAACAGCGCCCGAATCGTCAGCGCCGGGCATCGCAAGCTGCACAAGGCACAACTTGGAGTAATACGTCCGCTCGCGCAGGAACTCCGTATCGACGGTCACGAAGGGATGGGTCGCCGCCTCCTGGCAATAGGCGGCCAGTTCGTCAGTGGTGGTCAGGGTACGCATGTGGGCACTCAAATCCTTGGCTCTGGTCCAGCGGTATAGACAGTATCGGGGTTTTTACCAGTCAGCTTCTCAGCATCAACAGGCTGTGGTCGCCGGCGGCAAACCTGCGCAGCACCGCCGGATATAACCGGTGTTCCTGCACCAGAACCCGGGCGGCGAGGCTTTCAGGTGTGTCATCGTCGCGCACCGGCACTTCTGCCAGGCCCAGGATCGGACCGTCGTCGAGCGCGGCGGTCACCTCGTGGACGGTACAGCCATGCACGCGGTCACCGGCCTCAAGCGCCCTCTCGTGGGTGTGCAGCCCCTTGTACTTGGGCAACAGAGACGGGTGGATGTTGATCATCCGGCCCGCCCATTGGTCCGTGAACCCGGCGGTCAGCTTGCGCATGAAGCCCGCGAGGCAGATGATATCGGGCGCATAGGGCGCCAAAGCTTCGGAAATCGCGGCCTCAAACGCCGCGCGGTCCTTGCCGAAGGGGCGGTGATCGACCACCACCGTGGGCACACCGCGCTCTGCCGCGCGCGCGAGCCCGCCCGCATCCGCCCGGTTGGACAGCACGACGCAGGGCCTGCCCGCGTGCCCTTCCCGCGCCATGTCATCCAGAAGCGCCACCATGTTCGAGCCGCTTCCGGAGATGAAAATCGCCACCTGACGCATCAGACGAGGCTGCCCTCGTAACGCACCCCTTCGCCCGCGACGACGGTACCGAGCGGATAGACCGTCTCGCCCGCGTCCTCGAGCAGTTTTGCCGCGGCTCCCGCCTTGTCGGCAGGCACTACGACAATCATGCCGACGCCCGCGTTATAGGTCTTGAGCAATTCCTCTTCGTCCATCCCGCCATGGGCGGTCAGCCAGCGAAACACCGGCGGCAGCTCCCACGCGCCCAGATCCACAACCGCGCCCAGCCCTTCGGGCAGCACCCGCGGCAGGTTCTCGGTCAGGCCGCCACCCGTGATGTGCGCCAGCGCATTGGCATAGCCTGCACGCGTCGCGGCAAGCGCGGGTTTCACATAAAGGCGCGTCGGTGTGAGCAGCGCCTCGCCCAGCGTCCCGGCGTCCCACGGGCACGGATCGTCCCATGCCAGCCCAGAGTGTTCCACGATCACCCGCACAAGGCTGTAACCGTTGGAATGCACGCCGTCGCTGGCAAGCCCGAGCAGCACATCGCCCTCTTTCACATCGCGCGGCAGTGTACCGCCGCGTTCCATCGCGCCGACACTGAAGCCCGCGAGATCAAAGTCGCCCTCGGCGTACATGCCCGGCATCTCCGCGGTCTCGCCGCCGATCAATGCACAGCCCGACAGCTCGCAGCCCTTTGCGATGCCCTCGATGATGCGCGTGGCGATCGCCAGCTCCAACTTGCCCGTGGCGAAGTAGTCGAGAAAGAACAGCGGCTCCGCGCCCTGACAGATGAGGTCATTGACGCACATCGCCACCAGGTCGATGCCCACGCCATCCACATTGCCGGTGTCAATCGCGATCCGCAGCTTGGTGCCGACCCCGTCTGTCGCCGCCACAAGCACCGGATCGTCATAGCCAGCCGCCTTGAGATCGAACAATGCGCCAAATCCGCCGAGCCCGGACATCACGCCTGCGCGGCTGGTCCGTTTCGCCGCCGGCTTGATCTGTTCAACCAACGCGTTGCCCGCGTCGATATCCACACCCGCATCGGCGTAGGTGATTCCCTTTGGTCGGTCGATCATCGCACTGTATCCTGGCTGCAAAATCACTTTAGAACGCGACCTAGAGCATTCGCGACCAAGTCGCAACGCCAACCCTTGACGAAACCGCGCGACCGCAATACGCAAAGCAAAGGCGGGCCTGTAGCTCAACTGGTTAGAGCAGAGCGCTCATAACGCTTTGGTTGCGGGTTCAAGTCCTGCCGGGCCTACCAAACATCAAATATTTCCCTTTTCATCCCGCCGCTTAACTTTGACCGTGACGAACGGCAAAGACCGTGATGCAGTTTCATCCATGCGCGGTCCGGTCTGTTTCGGTCTCGCTGCGGTTGTCGGCCCCGGTCATCCGCTGAAGTGTCAGAAAACGCAGTTTGCGGAAATGCGCGACCCGATCTGCAAGAAACGGCGCGATGCGCACCTGCGATCATCGTTTGCTCTTGTCGGCACGCTCAGCAGCCTCATGGCGCAGTTCGAATGCGCTGCGACGGAATTCGATACCCGGTCCAGCCGGAAAACCCTTGTACCTTCAGGCACGCAGCACGTGGCGGTTGTTCACACAACTTTGCGGTCGGTCAGCCCGGTCGCGGACAAAAGCATCCCCGGCTTGCGGTGGCCACCGATCACGCCTTCGGGCAGTGCCCCGATCATCCAATCGAAGGGCCTGAGGTCCGTTTCCGAGGACCGCTCCAGCAATGACGACAGCTTTGGGGATCACCCCCGCTTTGGGCTCACGTACCAGTTCACCTTCATCTCGACGACAGTCTCGTCCGACGCATCCCGGATGTCGACCATGACATCAAAAGCGACCTTGCCGTCTGCCTTGATCGCGTCCATCAGCGCGCCGCCCTGCTGCGATGTCCGGGCGGTTGCCGTCAGACGGCCTTTGGCGAACTTCAGATATGAAATCTGCGCGTTTGCGGCGACCGGACGCATGTCGAGAATCACAGGTGCAAGCGCTCCGGCGACAGCCGCGCCCGACGCGGCCTCGCCTAGGGTGAACATCGCGCCTGCGTGCTGTCCCTCGATGTGGTTTTCGGTCTCGCGGCGTTGTTCAAGTCGTGCGGTCGCGACGCCATCCGAAATCTCGACCAGCTCGACCCCTGTGTGGGCCGCATAGGGCACCGCCTGTCCCAGATGGGCCTTGATCATGTCATACGGGTTCATGGTGTCCCCCTCCGCCTGTTGCCGGGCGACATTGCACCCGGTCGCGGCGCGCCGCAATGCTGCCGCCGGGTCAGCGGGCGATCACGATGTCCGCGCGCAACCCGCCCAACCACTCTGACACGCCCAGCCGAAGCACACCGCCATGCGAGCGCGCGATATCCACCGCAATGGCAAGCCCAAGCCCCACGCCACCGCCCTTGTCCTGATTGCGCGCGGGGTCAAGACGGGTGAACGGACGCGTGGCCTGCGCGCGCTGGGCGGCGGGTATGCCGGGGCCATCGTCCTCGACCCGGATGCGCAGGGCCTTGTCGCTGAGCATCACCGACACCTCGGCGCGCGCGCCATAGCGCACGGCGTTCGAGATCAGGTTGTCCACCGCCCGCCGCATCGCGCCTTCGCGCAGCATCACGGTGCCACTGCCCGCGCCCTCGACCGCCATGAGGGTCACATCACGGTCGGCGCGCTTTGCCCCCGCCACGATATCCTCGACCATCGCGATCGGATCCACCGGCGCGGCTTCGCCCTCGGCCGCGCCCTTGGCGAAGCTGAGGAATTCGTCCAGCATCCCCTGCATGTCCGCCACGTCCTGCAACAGCGGTTCGGCTTCGTCATCATCCAACATCGCAAGGCCAAGCCGCAGCCGGGTAAGCGGGGTGCGCAGATCATGGCTCACGCCCGACAACATCAGCGTGCGCTGCTCGATGTGCCGCTCGATACGCTGGCGCATGTCCACGAAAGCGTTGCCCGCCGCGCGCAGCTCGACCGCGCCTGCAGGGGTGTAGGGAATATGCTGCCCCCGGCCAAACGCCTCGGCCGCGCGGGCAAGGCGCTTGATCGGGCGCAGCTGGTTGCGCAGATAGATGATCGCGATCGAGGTCATCACGACACCGAACATGATCGTATACACGAACATCTGGTGCGGGTTGGCCGCCGATATGCGGCGCCGGTCAAACCCCACCTTCATCAGCCCATGACGGCTTTGGACAAAGAGTGTCACGCCGCCGCTATCACTGAGATCCGCCGCCTCGAACCCCGGCAGCCGCGCCATCAGCCGCGCGATCAACACCCGCCCCGAATACTCGTACCAGACCAGCGCATTTGGCGGCGCTGGCCCTGACGTCTTGTCAATCGTGATCTCAAGCGGCGCCAGGGATGCCGCCACCGCCGCCTGCGCCGCCTGGACCGACGGCGCGCGGTCGGCCACGTCCATGACCAAGTTCAGTTCGCGCACCACGGTGTCGGTCATCTGATGGGTGACGCCCTCGAAATGGCGCTGGGCAAAGATCACCGTCACCACGAGTTGCAAGAAAACCACCGGCAACAGCAGGATCAGCGCGGCGCGCCCGTAGATGCCGCGCGGCATATAGTGTTTGAGCCATCCGAAAGACATGGCTAAACCTACTCAGGCGTGATCCCGAACGAAAGGCAAAACCTTGACCCCACCCGATGACTTCGATCCCCCCGTCGGCGTTGCCGAAACGCTCGCAAGCGGATTGCGACGGATCGTGGCGCCGAACCCGTCTGCGATGACGTATCGTGGCACCAACACCTATCTGCTGGGCCATTCGGAGCTTGCGGTCATCGACCCCGGCCCGACGAGCGACGCGCATCTCGACGCGATCCTGCGCGCCGTTGGCCCTGGCCAACGGATCAGCCATATCATCGTCACCCATACGCATCTGGACCACTCTCCGCTGGCCCGCCCGCTTGCCGAGCGCAGCGGCGCACCGGTGCTGGCCTTCGGGGCCGCGACCGCCGGACGCTCGGACGTGATGCATGCGCTTGCAGCCGCGGGAACAGTCGGCGGCGGCGAAGGCATCGACGCGGATTTCACCCCCGATCAAACCGTGACGGATGGTCAGACCATCACCGGTGCGGATTGGACGCTCGAAGTGATCCACACGCCGGGACACCTGGGCAATCACATCAGCCTCGCGTGGGAGGACACCTGTTTCACCGCGGATCACGTCATGGGCTGGGCGTCCTCGCTGGTCTCGCCGCCGGACGGAGACCTGACGGATTTCATGGCCTCCTGCGCGCGTCTGCAAGCCCGCGAATGGAGCGTCTTCTATCCGGGTCACGGCGCCCCGATCGAGACACCAGGCGCCAGGCTCGATTGGCTGATCACGCACCGTCGCAGCCGCGAACGGGCGATCCTAGACGCGCTGGCCGCAGGCCCCGCGACCGCCACCACGCTGGCCGCCGCGATCTATACCGAAACCCCCGCCGCCCTGCTGAGCGCCGCGACCCGCAACGTTCTTGCGCATCTGATTGACCTTCACGGACGAGGCCATGTGACCAGCGTAGAAACACTCCATGAACACACACCCTTCGCGGTACGAAGCAGGCCGTGACACCGGGTCAGAAATTTTCAAAAACCGCCCAAAACCCTCTGGACGCGCCAAAACGTCATCGCTATACGATGCGAACCGTTCCGGCGTAGCTCAGCGGTAGAGCAGTTGACTGTTAATCAATTGGTCGTAGGTTCGATCCCTACCGCCGGAGCCATAAAA
>JBFFQZ010000016.1:0-19171 GCA_041573235.1 Sulfitobacter sp.
ACACCTGAAACCGGACACCTCAGAGATGAAGCGCGCCCTGCACCCCTCGCAACCAGCTGCCCGTGCCACCAACGGGCTTCACGCGGTCATCTTCGATCTGGGCGCGGTGCTGACCGCGCCCGGAACGGCCGGGGGCTACAACGGCTGGATCCTGCTGGCGGTGGCCGCGTTGCAGGTGTTTTCGTATCCGGCGCATGATCCGGTCATGATGGACCGCGGGTTCATCGCGGATCCCGCGACGACGCGGGCGTCATTCGTGCATGCCTTCTGGATCAGCACGCTGTGCATCCTGGGGTTCGGCTTTTTCGGGATACAGGCGGGGCTGGTGGGCGCGGCCTATGAGGGCGAGCTGATTGGCACCTGGGCGGCGATGTTTCCCGCATGGGTGTTCAGCCTGCTGATGATCTCGCTGCTCGTCTCGGCGCTTAGCACGCTGGATTCCGCGCTCAGCTCGGCCGCGCGGCTGGTGGTGGTCGAAGGCGGGTTGCCGCGCAGTCTCATGGCGGGGCGGCTGGTGATGGTGGCATTCATGGCGGCAGGCACGGTGCTGACACTGTGGGGCAACGCGACGTTGTTCGACGCGGTGGCGGTGTCGGGCACGGCGTCGATGTTCCTGACGCCGGTGCTGCTGGTCGGGCTGGTGATGGGCCGCACCATCGCGCCCTGGGCCTATCTGGTGGCTTTCGGCGCCGCCTTGCTGGGGGCGTTCGCCTATTTTGCGCGGGGTTGGGATGCGGTGGCTGCCATGCTGATCGAGGGTCACAAGTACGAGCAGCTGCTGGTGATCTGCATCTGCGTGCTGGTGGTTGGCTTTGCGGCGGTGCTTGCGGGCGCGCGGCGGGGCTGATAGCTGGTCTCCGACAGAAAAGATCGGATAAGCCGCTGATGCCGCAAGAGACCCCGCGCCTTGAGATCCGCAACCTGAAGCGCAGCTTCGAAGGCCGCGCCGTGGTGGACGACGTGAGCCTCAAGATCATGCCCGGGCAGGTGACATGCCTGCTGGGCCCGTCGGGCTGTGGCAAGTCCACGACGCTTCGGATGATCGCCGGGGTCGAGATGCAGGACAGCGGCACCATCCACGTGGACGGCAAGCTGATCTGCGACACGGTGTTCCGCGTCCCGCCAGAGCGGCGTGAAATCGGCCTGATGTTTCAGGATTTCGCGCTGTTTCCGCATCTGAGCGTGGCGGGCAACGTGTCCTACGGTCTGCGCGGGACGAAGGCGGCCAAACGCGCGCGGGTCGAGGAATTGCTCGACCGGGTGGATTTGAAGCGCTTTATCGACGGCTTTCCTCACCAATTGTCGGGCGGTGAACAGCAGCGCGTGGCGCTGGCGCGGGCGCTGGCGCCCCGGCCCCGGATCATGCTGATGGATGAGCCGTTTTCAGGGCTCGACAACCGCCTGCGCGACGGTATCCGCGACGAGACGCTGAGCATTCTCAAAGAGGAAGACACCGCCGTTCTGCTGGTCACCCATGAGCCGGAAGAGGCGATGCGCATGGCCGATGAAATTGCGCTGATGCGCGACGGCAAGATCGTGCAGCAGGGCGCGCCCTACAACGTCTATACCCGCCCCCTGGACCGGGCCGCGGTGTCGTTCTTCTCTGACGCGAACGTGCTGCGGGCCGAGGTGCGCGGCGCGCTGGCGCAGACGCCCTTTGGCCGGTTCCTCGCCCCCGGTGTGCCCGATGGCACGGCTGTGGACATCGTGTTTCGCCCGCAGCATCTGCGGATCGATTTCGACCGCGCGGGCAAGGGGCCGCTGCCCACGGCCGTGGACGGGACCCCCGCCCGCGGCGAGGTGGTGCGTGCGCGCTTCATGGGCAACGAGAGCCTCGTGGAGTTTCGCATGGACCACGACGGCTCCGTGCTCAAGGCGACGGTGCCGAATGTGTTCCTGCCGCAGCCGGGCACAATGATGTGGCTGACGATCCGACGAGACCGGTGTTTCGTGTTCGACGTAGGCAAGTAAGGCTCATCGGCCCATTTGGGGCCATTTCGCTGAGGAGGCGATATGCAGAAACTGTTGGTGGAATTCGGAATGGGGACGTCCCTGCGGCGGGGGGACTATACGCAGGCGGCAAAGCGCGCGGTACAGGACGCGCTGTGGCATAACTCGATCAATCTCGCGGAGCTGTTCGGTTTTGACAAGAGCGACATGCGCATCACGCTGGACGTCGGGGTGCAGCAGCCCGACAAGGTGGATGCCGAGGCGCTGCGGGCGGTGTTTCCCTACGGCCATGTGACGGTCAACCTGGGCAAGGGCGGGCTGGACGTGCCGCGCCCCGACGGCGACGGCAACCCGACGATCATGGCGAATGTCGCGCTGTCGGTCGGATTCGACATGGAGAAGGCGCATGACTGAGCAACGGTTGATCATCGAGATGGGCATGGGCAACGATCTGCATGGCATGGATTACACCAAGGCCGCGAAACGCGCGATCGAGGATGCCTTTCGTCATTCATCGCTGCCGATTTTCGGTGTCGTCGGGTTGGATCATGCCGAGATGCGGGTGCAGGTGACGGTTGCGGTGCAGGACCCGGATGCGCTGGATCTGGAGGCCTTGCGGGCGACGTTGCCGCGCGGGCGTGCCGAGGTGCGCGCGGTGCATGGCGGGCTGAACGTGCCCGTGGGCGAGGAGACGATCGTGGTGGCCCAAGCGGCCGTGGAGGCGTTCCTGCCTGTTCAGACCGCATGGAAACTGCGCGATTGAACCTCGGCGTGGCGTGTGCCGTGCCTGTCGATCAGGTATTTTCAGAAGGGTGCAAGGGGGAGCGCCGGTGCGATGGTTCGGGCCGGGCGCTGTTTTTCAGGCGGTGTAGTCGGCCAGTGTCTTGCCGGGCTCGTCTGTGAAAAGCTCGGGGAGCGCCTCTGCACTGTTGATCAGATCGAGGCGGAACACCCGGTGGGCGTTCCGCCTTTCGCACCAGGCGGTCAGCGTCCAGACGCGGCCCCAGTACTCCATGTGGAGCGGGCGGATGGTGCGCGAGGTAACCGCGCCCGTATTTGAGGTGTAGGTGATGCGGAGTTTCTGGCGCGCCTTGATGGCCGCACGCAGGGTCGGCATCTGGGCAAAGCCCCGCGCGGCATCTGCAAACGGGTAGACCGCGAATTTCCAGGCATCGGATTCCGCTACGGCGGTTTCGGGCAGCACCGCGTCAAGCTTGTCGGCGAGGCTGTCGGCCGCGGATTTCAAATCGGGATCCGCAACTTCGGCGGCGATGGCGAGGCCGAGGTTGAGCGCCTCCAGCTCGGCCATGGTCAGGGTCAGCGGTGGCAGGGTTATCGCGTCGCTTATGCGGTAGCCCACGCCGCGCGCGCCCTCGACCGGTATCCCCGAGGCCGCGAGCGTGTCCATGTCCCTGTAGATCGTGCGCACCGACACGGCGAGCCGCTGCGCCAGCGTCGCGGCAGTGTGCAATTCGCCGTCACGCAGAATTTGCAGGATATCGAAAAGACGGTCGGTGCGGCGCATGTCGGACCTTTTCATGGTCGGATTTCGGGGTAGGCAACTGACATAAACCTGTCAGTAGGTTGCGGCAAGGGTGAAAAAAATGGCGACGGCGGGTGGCGGCAGGCGGTTTTCGGTGCCTGCGGCATTTTTGCGCCGCGGCATTCTTGCTAGGAAGGCGCGGAACAGGTGTCCCGTCCGGGACTTACACATGGGAGAAATGACATGCTGAACAATATCGGATTGCCGGGTCTGCTGCTGATTGCGGTGGTGGTGCTTGTGCTTTTTGGTCGGGGCAAGATCTCGAGCTTGATGGGCGAAGTGGGCAAGGGCATCACGAGCTTCAAGAAGGGCATCAGCGAGGGTGAGAAGGAGCTTAAGGATGAGGAGACCGGCGAGATCGCCAGCACGCCTCAGCCGACGGTTGAAACCGAGACCAAGGACAAGGTGTAACGCCGATGTTCGATCTTGGCTGGAGCGAAATGCTGGTGGTGGGGATCGTCGCGCTGATTGTCGTGGGTCCCAAGGACCTGCCGGTGCTGTTCCGCAAGGTCGGGCAGTTCGTGGGCAAGGCCAAGGGCATGGCGCGGGAGTTCTCGTCTGCGATGAATGACGCGGCGGACCAGTCGGGCGTGCGTGAGATGTCATCGAGCCTCAATAAATCGCTGAAGGCGGCGAGCAATCCGGTGGGTACGGCGATGGACGGGGTCAAGGAAGCGACCAAGTCGCTGGCCGACATCGATCCCGACAGCGAGACAGGAAAGCTTGCCCGGCAGAAGGCCGAGGACGTCAAGCGGATCCAGGCGGGCACGGCGCGGGCGGCAGCCGAGCGCAAATCACGCGAAGCCCGTGAGGCGATGGAGCGCGCCGAGGCGCTGGAAGCCTCGCTGGATGAAAGCCCCGAGGGGAAAGCAGAACCATGAGTGCGACGGACGATATCGAAGACAGCACGGCGCCGCTGATCGAACATCTGGCAGAGTTGCGAACGCGGCTGATCCGGTCGGTTCTGGCGTTCATCGTCGGGATGATCATCTGCTTCAGTTTTGGCAGCATGATCCTTGATTTCCTGCTGGTGCCGATCGAAAAGACCATGCGCAACCTGGGAAATCCGAACCCTGTGATGCAATATACCGCGCCGCAGGAATATTTCTTTACGCTGATCCGCATCTCGATGGTGGGAGGGTTGGCGATCAGCTTTCCGGTGATTGCCAACCAGCTGTGGCGCTTCGTGGCGCCGGGGCTGTACAAGAATGAAAAGAACGCCTTTCTGCCGTTCCTGATCGCGTCGCCGGTGCTGTTCTTGATGGGGGCGGCCTTTGCGCATTACGTTGTCGTGCCCTTGGCGATGCAGTTCTTCCTGGGGTTCTCGGACGCGGCTTCGTATATTGCGGCGCTGGTCGTCGAGGGCGACGCAAAGAGCACGGGAATCGATATCGTCTTTAACGGCAAGGTCAACGAGAGCCTTGATATCACGCTGAAAATGATCGTGGCCTTCGGGCTGTGTTTCCAGCTGCCGGTGCTGTTGACGCTCATGGGTAAGGCAGGGTTGGTCACGGCCGAGGGGCTGGGAAACGTGCGCAAATACGCGGTGGTGGGGATCCTTCTGCTGGCCGCGCTTGTGACGCCGCCCGATGTGGTTACTCAAGTCATCCTTTTCGTGGTGGTCTATGGGCTGTACGAGATCTCGATCTTCCTTGTGTCGCGGGTGGATGCCCGCCGCGAAGCGCAGCTGCGTGCCGAGGGATACTATGATGACGCGGAAGCTGACGATATTGACGACACCACCGCAGAGGACCGCGACAAATGATCGACGACCCGATGGACCGGATCGCGGCGGCGCTGGAGCGGATCGCTCCTGCGCCGCTGGCAGTCCCTGATTTTGAAGCAGCAAGCGCGTTTGTGTGGCACACCGAGCCTGATCGGCTGGTCCCTGTGCCGCAGGTGTCGCGTGTCGATATCGGGCTGCTGATCGGCGTCGATCGCTCGCGCGATACGCTTTTGAAGAACACGCGCCAGTTTGCGGCCGGAATGGCCGCGAACAATGCCCTTCTGTGGGGCGCGCGGGGGATGGGGAAATCCAGCCTCGTCAAAGCGGTGCACGGCACGGTTCAGATGGATCACCCGGATCTCAAGATCGTGGAATTGCAGCGTGAGGACCTGCCATCGGTGGGCCGTTTGCTGAACCTGCTGCGCGGTGCGTCCGAACGGTTCATCCTGTTCTGTGACGATCTGAGCTTTGGCCACGATGACGCCCATTACAAATCTCTCAAGGCGGTGCTGGACGGGGGCATCGAGGGGCGGCCGGAGAATGTCGTTCTTTATGCGACGTCGAACCGACGCCACCTGATGCCGCGCGACATGATCGAGAACGAACGCGGCTCGGCCATCAACCCGGCCGAGGCGGTGGAGGAAAAGGTGTCTCTGTCGGATCGGTTCGGGCTCTGGCTGGGGTTCCATCCGTGCGATCAGGACCAGTACCTGGCGATGATCCGCGGCTATTGCGACGCCCATGGCGTGCAGATCGACGATGCCAGCCTGCGCGCCGAGGCGATCGAATGGCAGGCCACGCGCGGCAGTCGCTCAGGCCGGGTGGCGTGGCAGTATTTTACCGATCTGGCGGGGCGGCGGGGCGTCAGCCTGCGCTGAGGGCCTGGCCCCGGACCCACGGTGGTTCGTCGTGAGGAACGCTTCCTCTCCCTAGTTCAGATAGGGGTTTGGATCGACGCTGTCGAACCCCTTGCGAACCTCGAAGTGGACAAAGGCATCGCTGCCCGAGCGCAGCTTGGCGATGGTTTGACCGCGCGACACGCTGTCGCCCTTCGCCACGGCCACATCCGTCACATTCGCGTAAACCGTGAGAAGACTGCCGCTGTGGCGCAGGACGACGATCGGGATGCCTTCGGCGGATTTGGTGATGGCGGCAACCGTGCCCACGTCGGCCGCTTTGACTGGCGTGCCCGGGGCTGCCTTGATGTTGATACCCTCGTTCCTGCCCTTGGCGTATTCGCGGATGATCGTTCCGGTGA
Source organism: Sulfitobacter sp. (assembly GCA_041573235.1). Classification (GTDB taxonomy): domain Bacteria; phylum Pseudomonadota; class Alphaproteobacteria; order Rhodobacterales; family Rhodobacteraceae; genus Sulfitobacter. The sequence goes on from JBFFQZ010000016.1 coordinate 6,478, forward strand.
CCGGGCGCACCAGCCTGGCCGCCTGGGCTGATTGGGTGACCTTGCCGACATCGGCCACGGGTTTTTCGGCAACCTTCGGGGTGGCGGGGGGCGTGGGGGCGACCGCCGGTGCGACCTTTTCGGCGGGAAGCGGTTTCGTGGCCGAGGGCGGGGTCGGGGTCGCAGAGCCCTGACCGGGCAGCGGCGTGAGGGCCGGCGCAACGGCCGCCGTCCGCATCGGCGGTTTCTGGGATGCCACCGGGATCAGAAGGTACTGACCGCTGCGGATCCCGAAATCGGCGCCGAGGCCGTTCCATTCGGCCAGGGCCTTGATCGGCACGTTGTACAGGCGGGCGATGGTAAACGCGGTCTCGCCCCGTTCCACCTTGTGGCGCACCGGTTCCTTGGCCGCGCTTGGCTGGGGCGCCGGGGCCGCTGTGGCTGGCGCGTCGAGCGGTGCAGTCCGGATGCTTGGTGTCGTCGGCACCCGTTCGATCGCACCACCCGCGACGGCGGCAATGTCGACGGACCCAGGGGCAGATGATTCCGCGACGCGGCTGGGCAGGGCGATGATTTCGTCCTTGCGCAGCGGCACGGTGGGATCGATGCCGTTGAAACGCGCCAGTTCATCCACGCCCAGACCGACGCGCCCTGCCACATCGGTGAGCGTATCACCACGCCGGGCTACCGCCACCTGGTAGGTCGGGTAGGAGATGATGCCGCGCCTGTCCGGTGTCGGACGCGCGGCCAGCGGCGCCGTTGCGGCATCGGCGGTCGAAAACCCGCCGCTGATCCCGCGCATGTCGAAATCCAGTGGCTGATCACAGGCAGCCAGCGCCGCGCAGGCCGCGCCCGTCATCAGGGTAAAGCGGATCCGTGTGGGTATCATCGAAACATCCTATTCACTGCCCATCTCGTGTCGCCCGAGTTTTGCAGCAGTCATAGCAGATTACGTGTCCTTGCCCAACCCTTCGAGCAGCGGAACGAAGCGCACGGCGCGCATTTCGTCATAATCCAGACCTTCGGCGGTTTTCCGCACACGGATCAGGTGCTGAACCGTGTCGGATTGCCCGACGGGCAACACCATGATGCCGCCTTCCTTGAGCTGGGCAAGCAGGGGGCCGGGCGGGTCTTCGGCGGCTGCGGTCACGATGATGCGGTCGAACGGCGCCTGCTCGGGCAGGCCAAAGCTGCCGTCGGCGGTGATGGCGGTAATGTTGTTCAGGGCAAGTTCGTCAAACACCACGCGGGCGTCCTGAACCAGACGGCGGTGGCGGTCAATGGTATAGACCCTGCGGGCGAGTTTGCTGAGAATGGCCGCCTGATAGCCCGAGCCGGTGCCCACCTCCAGCACCTTGTCGCGAGGGCTGACATTGAGCGCCTGTGTCATCAGCCCCACGACCGAAGGTTGGCTGATCGTCTGGCCACAGGCAATAGGCAGGGGCATGTCTTCATACGCGCGTTCCGTGAAAATGCCGCGGATGAAGGGACCTCGGTCGACCGCCTCCATCGCCTCCAGCACGCGTCTGTCCGTCACCCCCTTGGAGCGCAGCGCATAAAGGAATTGCATCTTGCGCTCTGCGGCGGTGGCGTCGTCGTTCATGTGTTGATGCCTGTCATGGCGTCCATGGTGTCGTGGGCGGTCAGATCTGCGCGCATGGGCGTGACCGAGATATAGCCATCCAGGTTCACGGCGGCATCCGTCCCGGCGGGCGGCGGGGTCTGCTGATTGCCGCCCCCGATCCACAGGAAACGACGGCCGTTGGGCGCATCTTGTGCGATGGTCGAGAAGTTCACGCCGGGGCGACGGCCCTGCGGGGCAAGCCGGATGCCCTTGACGTCGGCGGCCGCCATGGGCGGGAAATTCACGTTCCAGAACAAGGTGTAATCCTTGGCCGCGGGCTGTGGCTGCGCGAGAATGCGGCGCACAACGTCGGCGCCGTGATGCACGCTGGCCTCGAACGGGTTCTCAAGCTCACGGTTCGCCGGGCCATAGAACTGTGACATCGCGATGGAGGGATAGCCCTGAAGCGCGCCTTCCATCGCAGCACCGATGGTGCCCGAATAGAGCGTGTTTTCGGCGGCGTTGTTGCCCCGGTTCACCCCCGACAGGATCAGATCGGGTTTGACATTGGCCATGGGGTCATAAAGCGCGCAGAGCACGCAATCGGCGGGGCTGCCTTCGGCCATGAAGCGGCGCGGCGCCAACTCAGTGATCAGCGTGGGCCTGGTGTAGTTGATGCAATGGCCGACGCCCGATTGCTCGAACGCAGGTGCCACTGTCCAGACTTCGCCATGGGGCCCCGCCAGCGTCTCTGCGATCGCGTGCAGGACCTCAAGCCCCGGTGCGTTGATGCCGTCGTCGTTGGTGATCAGAATGCGCATACAGTGCCCCTTTTCGCCTTTGATAGGCGAGGGCGCAGGAACGGGCAAGCGATGCGCTGTTTATTGCGGTGAAATCTCGAGCAGGCCGAGCAAACGGGCGGCTTCTGCATGGATGTCGTGCAGCGCGCTGCGGTCCTCTCCGGGGAAGAACCGTGCGCGGGTGGCCGTCGGCATGGGGTTTGGCGTGACGATGTCCACGCGCGGGCCGATGCGCGCGGTTTCGGCCTGCCAGCTGCGCGCGAGCGCGATCTGGGCGGCCTTCGTGGCGCCATAGCTGCCGTGGAATTTGGCGCCGTTGACCGGATCATCAAAAAACACGGCGCGCCCCTTTTCACCCAGCAGGGGGGCTACATAGGTGATCAGCTGGGCTGTGGCCGTGATGTTGCCGGTGACGGATTTTTCCAGATCTTTCGCATCGACATGCGGCGTGGGCGTCAGGGGGGCTGCGTGAACAGCGGTGTGCAGCCACAGATCAAGCCTGCCCCAGCGGTCGAAAATGCCGCGGCACAATGTCTGCATGGCGGCCGGGTCAGTCACGTTCATTGGCGCCAGCGTCGCCGATCCGCCCTTTGCCTTGATCCGGTCGTCAAGCTCTTCCAGCGCGCCGACGGTGCGGCCCACGGCGATGATGTGGTGCGTCGGAGCGAGTGCCTCGGCAAGAGCGGCACCCAGGCCGCGCGACGCGCCGGTGATCAATGCGATTTGTGTCATGCGGGGGATATGCGGGGCCTGCGCGGTGCCGTCAAGGGCCGTTATCCCTGTGGCAGGCGCAGGGTCTCATTCGTGCCCGTGCGCGACAGTACCAGCCGGTCGGTGCCGATGGCCGCCACCGTTCCCCTGGCGACAGTGTCACCCACAGAGACTTTTTGCGTGTTGCCCCGTGGCAGGCGGACCAACGCGTGGGGCGCATTAGGATTGCCAAAGATGCCGATCAGGGCAACGCGGTCGAGCCTTGCCTGCTCGGTCGCGTGCTGGGTGACCGTCGGCGGCGTCGGCGTGCCGTCGAATTCAGGGGAAGTGATGTCACTGGCCATGATGTCTCCTTGGGGCGTGATCCTTGGCCAGCTATGACAGGTGGGGGCGGATTTGAAGCCGGTCTCGAAGCGCTCGGCAAAGGTCCGCCGGGCGGCGGGCAGGAAGGCGCTGGTCGGGATTTTGGGTAATGTGCAGCGGCGCCATGCGATGGGGCAGGCGGGGTCAGCCGACACAGGGCCGCGCGCGCCGCTGTCTGTCAGGCGGAATGCGAAAATCTTGCCCCACCGCGCGCCCGGTCCGAGCGGCACGCTGCTAGCGAATGCGCAGGTGACAGGCCACCCGCACCCCGGCGTCTGCCGCCCCCGGTAGTGCGTCCTGCCGCCGGGCTATTCGGCGGCTGGTTTCATCACAAAGCCGTCCTCGACCTTGTCCGCCGGGATCACGGGATATTCGCCGGAGAAACACGCATCGCAATATTGCGGACAGGCGTTGTCGCGGCCCTTGGTCTCTCCGACGGCGCGGTAGAGACCATCGAGCGAGATGAACTTCAGGCTGTCGACCCCGAGGTGCTCACACATCTCATCTTCGGACATGGTGGCTGCCAGCAGCTTGTCCCGTTCCGGCGTGTCGACGCCATAGAAACAAGGCCAGGCGGTCGGCGGCGATGCGATGCGGAAATGCACTTCCTTCGCGCCGGCATCCAGGATCATCTCCTTGATCTTGCGCGAGGTTGTGCCGCGCACAACGGAATCGTCCACCAGAATCACCCGCTTGCCCTTGATCAGCGCGCGGTTGACGTTGAGTTTGAGACGCACGCCCATGTTGCGGATCTGCTCTGTCGGCTCGATGAAGGTGCGGCCCATGTATTGGTTGCGGATGATCCCCATCGCGTAGGGGATGCCCGATGCAAGGCTATAGCCGATGGCCGCAGGCGTGCCGGAATCAGGCACCGGGCAGACCAGGTCGGCCTCCACTGGCGCTTCGCTGGCCAGTTCGCGACCGATCGCCTCGCGGGTTTCATAGACCGACCGTCCGCCCAGGATGCTGTCGGGACGTGAGAAATAGACATGTTCGAAAATGCAGAACTTGGAGGGTTGCGGGCGGAAGGGGAAATGGCTTTCCACGCCCTTGGCGTTGATGACAACCATCTCTCCGGGTTTGATTTCGCGCACGAAATCGGCGCCGATGATGTCGAGCGCGCAGGTTTCCGAACTCAGCGCCCAGCCATCGCCGATCTTGCCCAGTACAAGCGGGCGCACGCCCAGCGGGTCGCGCACGCCAATCAGCTTTGTCCGGGTCATCGCCACGATTGAAAACGCACCTTCGACCCGGCGCAGGGCGTCTTCCATCCGCTCGGGGATGGTGCGTTGCAGCGACCGGGCCATCAGGTGGATGATGCATTCGCTGTCAGATGAGGATTGAAAGATCGAGCCGCGTTCGATCAATTCGCGGCGCAGGGCGTTGGCGTTGGTGATGTTGCCATTATGCGCAATCGCAGCACCTCCCATGGCGAATTCGCCAAAGAAAGGCTGCACGTCGCGGATTGCGGTCTGGCCCTTTGAGCCAGCGGTGGAATAGCGCACATGCCCTATTGCAAGCGGGCCGGGCAAGGTTTCCATGACTTTTTGGGAGGTGAATGTGTCACGCACGTAGCCAAAGCGTCGGGCGGACTGAAAGCCTGCTTCGGCGTCGTGGCTGACGATGCCGCCCGCTTCCTGGCCGCGGTGTTGCAGGGCGTGCAAACCAAGCGCGACAAAGTTCGAAGCATCGGTCACGCCGATCACGCCGAAAATGCCGCATTCCTCCTTCAACTTATCACCGTTTCCCCCATCGGTTAGATAGGTGGTGTCAAAAGGATTTGCGGGTGGCATGATCTTGGGCGGTGTGTGGGACAAGGGAGCGCTCCTGCAACCAACAAGTTTAAGGGCTGTTTAAGCAAATCAACACCGAGAGTCACGATCCTAATGGATGAAATATATGTTAGCTTGCCTTTCGCTCAAAGATGGCCATCTGTCGGCCCGAAGAAGGGGCATGACGCAACGTGCGACGGCTTTCTTCCTTGCTCAGTACGGTCGAGGTCAGCGTGAAGCGGACGGTGCTGCCGCCGGTCCGGCCGTTGTTGGCCGCACTGATGTTGCCACCTCGGCTGGTGATCAGGCGGCGGATTCCAAACAGGCCGTATCCGCTGTCCACGCGGAATTCGCCGGTGTCCAGAAAGACCCGCCCAGGATTTTCAAAGCCCGCGCCGTCGTCCGTCAGGGTGACCTCGATCAGATTGTCGTCGATCTGTGTCACGGTACACGTCAGTGAAAGGCTTTCGCGCGCGCCGTGTTTGATGGCGTTGTCGATCAGGTTGTGCAGGATGATCTGCATAGCGGTCTTTTCACCGTCGAGCATGAGCTCGGGGCAGGTCATGTTGTGCTGGTGCCGGGGATCCAGCACGGACATGATGTCGCTGACCAGTTCACCGAAGTCATACAGCCTGTACGCGCCAACCTGACCGACGGCTGTTGCATGAGACAGCACATCGGTGATCAGGGTCATCGCCTTGTCCGAAATCTCGGCCAGCATGTCGATCAACTGTAGCTTGCCGTCACCCTGATCGATGAAATCCTCGCGCAGCAGTTCGGCGAGGGCGCGCACGTTGCGCATGGGCGTGCGCAGGTCGTGCGCAGCCATCGAGATGAACTGTTCGACCTCGTTGCCGATCTGCGCAAGCTTGGCCTGCGCCCGGTCAGCGGCCTGTTCCGCCGAGACATCAAGCGTGTGCCCGATCAGGCGGATGACGTTGCCTTGTGCGTCGACCTGCGGAGCCAGCGTGGTGCGCACGATTCGCAATTCACCGTCGATGGGCAGCCTGAACTCATACCGGCGCTGCGCGCGGCTTTCGATGCTCTTGCATTGTTCCCGGAACGCGGTTTCGCCGAACTCGGGCCCGAAGGTTTCGATCGCGGTGCGGCCGATGAAATCGGACATGGGCCGTTCAAGGCGTTTGAGCGCTGAGCGGTTGTAGTGTGCATAGACGGGAATGTTGCCTTCCTTGACGTCCATCACGAAAACAGGAGTAGGGATGCAATCGATGAGGGCAAACAGGTCTTCGATGGGCATAAGCGCTCCGATACTTGTACCATCAAAGGCATACCGGACGTAGCTTAACGAGACGCTAAGTCGGGCTATTCACCTTCGGGAACAGCAACGAGCGCCTCGTATTTCTCGGTGATCCAGCCAAGCACCTTGTCGGGGTCGGAATTCTGGATGTCGTCTGTAAAGCGGCCAAAGACGACCGCCGAGCGGCTTTCGTCCACGATCGTGATCTGCTGGCCGGTGATGACGGTCGAATAGACGAAAAAGGCGATGGCGACCAAAAGGATGCCGCGCGCCACGCCAAAGATGAAGCCAAGCGCCTGGTCGAAGCCGCCCAGGATCGAGCGTTGCACCAGCGACGAGAACAGCGGCGTGAACAGCGACACGATGACCAGCGTGATCGCAAGCACCAGCGTGAAGGCGGCGATGATCGACAGTTCGCGGCTGTCGGCAAGGAATTCTCCCACCACGGGCAGCTCTCGCACCAGCGGTTCAACCTGCGGGGCGAACATGTAGGCCAGCACAGCCGCCGTGATCCAGCCGATGATCGCCATCAGCTCACGCACGAACCCGCGGCCATAGGCCAGCAGCGCAGAGATCAGGATGACCAGCGCCACGACGCCGTCAATGATGGTAAAACCTTCCATGCCCTCTTGCCTTTCCTATGCGCATCAGCCTGCGCCGAAAATTTCACCCACAAAGCCGGTCAGATCAGACATTGGCCTGAGGGAGATCCCCTTCACGCCCACGGTCTTGCCACCCTTCGGGGCGATTGCGCTGGTAAAACCAAGTTTTTGCGCTTCTTTCAACCTGTTTTCGGTCTGAGTGGCCGGGCGCAGCGCACCCGAAAGGCTCAGTTCGCCGAAAACCACTGTTTCCGCGGGCAGTGCGGCATCCTCGCGCGCGCTCAGCAGGGCGGAGGCAACGGCAAGGTCGGCGGCAGGCTCGGAGATCTTCATGCCACCGGCGACATTGAGATAGACATCAAGCCCGGCAAACGGGATGCCGCAGCGCGCTTCGAGAACTGCAAGGATCATCGCCAGACGCCCGCCGTCCCAGCCGACGACGGTACGGCGGGCCTGCGCGTGGGGCGAAGGGGCGACAAGCGCCTGGATCTCGACCAGCACAGGGCGGGTGCCCTCGATGCCTGCGAATACCACTGATCCCGCCGAGGGCTGGCCGCGTTCCGACAGGAACAGAGCGGAGGGGTTGGTGACTTCGGACAGGCCGCGGCCGGTCATCTCGAACACGCCGATTTCGTCGGCGGGGCCGAAACGGTTCTTGACCGAGCGCAGGATGCGGAACGGGTGGCCGCGCTCGCCCTCGAAGTAGAGCACGGTGTCGACCATATGTTCGACCACGCGGGGGCCCGCGATCTGGCCGTCCTTGGTCACGTGGCCCACAAGGATGACCGAGGTGCCCGTGCGTTTCGCAAAGCTGGTCAGCTCATGCGAGGCGGCGCGCACCTGGCTGACCGAGCCGGGCGCGCTTTCGACGTTGTCGGCCCACATGGTCTGAATCGAATCGATGATCGCAAGCTGTGGGCGTTCCTTGTCGAGCGTGGTGAGGATGTCGCGCAGATTGGTTTCGGCGCCCAGCTTGACCTGTGCATCCGACAGGCCCAGACGCTGCGCGCGCATGCGCACCTGCGCCGACGCCTCTTCGCCCGAGATATAGACCACGTGCAGCCCCTTGTTGGCGAAGGCGGCGGCGGCTTGCAGCAGCAATGTGGATTTGCCGATGCCCGGATCACCGCCCACAAGGATCGCCGAGGCCGCCACCAGCCCGCCGCCCAGCACGCGGTCCAGCTCTCCCATCCCCGAGATGGTGCGGGGGGGCGGTGCCTCTTCGGTGGCGAGGTCCATCAGCGTCATCGCGCTGCCGCGCCGGGCACCCAGCGATTTGGAGGGGGGGCCCGCGCTGATCCCCTTGTCCTCCTGAATGGTGTTCCATTCGCCGCAATTGTCGCATCGCCCCGACCACTTGCCGAAGGTCGCAGCGCATTTGCTGCACGAAAAGGTGGTGGTTGATTTGGCCATGAAGCAGTGATGCCGCCATCGCGCGGCGGGATCAATCGAAAACGCAGGCGGGTGGACACTGCCGGCCCCGTGGTGGTGGATCACCCAGCCGCGTTCCGCGCGCCGGATGCCGGGCCGCTTGGCGCTATCCGGCTGGTGGCTTCGACAGCTTTTGGGTTTGCCAGCTGATCAGAAGCGATGCCGCGATGCAGAAGGTGAAAAGATAAAGCCCCCAGGCGACTTCGATACGGCCCACACCGACCGTCTTTGTCACCGTGATATAGAGCGCTATCAGGAAAACATCGGCCATCGCCAGCTTTCCGATGATTTCAAGCCACCTTCCCCTCACGGGGTTGAGCAGGTCGAAATGGATCAGCGCCAGGCCGAGGGTCTTGAGGTAGGGCGCAACCAGCGCGAAGACAGTGACCACGAGCGCCAGGAAAATGTCCGACCCCCACAGCGATTGCAGCCCGGTCATCACCGAGATCTCGCTGAGCCCGAAGAGGGGCAGCAGCCCCGCGCGCATCAATGGTGCGAACCACGCGACCGGGTAGAGGATCAGCAGGGCCAGATTGCCGTAGACAAGAGCCCGGCGCATCGGGTTCAGGCGCGCCAGACGCGGGTATAGCGAGCCCCGAGGCCGGTCAGGATTTCATACCCGATGGTGCCCGCGAATTCCGCGACCGTGTCAACCGACTGGTGCCGCCCGATCAGCTCGAGCGTATCGGGTTCGCCGTCGATGTCGGTGACGTCGACAGTGATCAGGTCCATTGACACGCGGCCCACGACGGGCAGGGGCGTGTCGCCGTGATAAAGCATTGCCTTTGCCCCCATCGCGCGGATCAGCCCATCGGCATAACCCGCCGAGATCGTCGCGATCCGCGAGGGGCGTTGCGCGGTCCAGGCATTGGCGTAGCCGACCGTCTCGCCGGGCAGGACATCGCGGATCTGGACCACGGGAATGTCGAGGCTTACCACCGGGTGTGCATCCACGAATGGCAGCCCGCCGTAAAGGCCGATACCGGGACGCACCATGTCGTAGTGGAAATCGGGACCCAGCAATGTGCCACCCGTCGCGGCCAGCGAGCGCGGCACGTCGATGCCCTGGGTCATGTCGTCAAAGGCGCGGCGCTGCTGGTCGTTCATCGGATGCTCCGGCTCGTCCGAGCAGGCCAGGTGCGATATCACCAGCGTCGGGTTCTGTGCCAGCGCGATGTCGCGCAGGGCGGACCACTCGGCAGGCTCCATCCCCAGCCGGTTCATGCCGGTGTCCAGTTGCAGTCCAAAGGGATGGCCCGGCAGCGCCTCGACGTGGCGCAGCATCTGATCCACCGAGTTGATCATCGGGGTCAGGTTCGCGCCTGCGATCTTTTCCGCGTCGCCTGTCATATGTCCCGAAAAGACCGAGATGCTGGGCCCCGGACCCAAGGCGCGGCGCAGCGGGACGCCTTCTTCGGCGACGGCCACGAAGAATTGGCGCGCGCCCGCGGCGGCAAGGTGTTTGCCGACCTTGGCTGCGTCCAAACCATAGCTGTCGGCCTTTACCACGGCGCCGGTTTCAACCTCGGCCAACTTGGCCAGGGCGCGCCAGTTGGCGACGATGGCGTTCAGGTCAATGGTCAGGGATGCTGTGCTCATGGCTGTGCGTTTTGACAGGATCGCACGCGAGGTCAAGGTCGGCAGGCTCAGGGCATGTCGAAAAAGCTGCGATTCTGCTGCCACATCCTTTCCCCGACAAGGCAGTCGTAGGGCGCCTTGGCCTGCGCGCGGATCACCCGTGGCCGCGCGGGGGGCGCGTGGCCCGCGATTTCCAGCACCATCTTGCGTTTGACCGCCGCCGGGAAGGCGTCCCAGCTGACCACCGGGACGACAAAGGCGCCCGGGCCGCCGATCACGCAGGACGTGTAGTATGTATCAAGGTCCGGTATCCCCCAGATCTCGCTCAGGGCGTCCTGGGTCATCAGCGGCAGGCCATTGATGGTGATGCCGCGCGCGGTGACCTCGTCGCGGGCGGCAGCGACAGGCGGCCCCATGTTGTTGGGCCCATCGCCAGAGACGTCGATGACACGGCGCAACCCTTCAAAGGCGTTGCTCTCGATGCTGCGCGCGGCATGGCGCAGCGCCGATGAGATCGCGGTGCGCCGCAGGCTGTCTTCGTAATGGGTTGAGATCCGTTCCGCCACGGCGCGCGCCTGCGCGGCGGTGGAGATTTCTGTCCACGGTACGATCACCCGCTGGCTGTTGCTGCCGGCCCATTCCACATAGCTCAGCGCGATCCGGCCCAGAAGCCCCGCCTCGATGGCGCGGATCACCTCGGGCGAGCTGAGCGCCTCGGCATAGCCACGGCGTTGCAATTCAAGTTCGGCGGGCGACATGGAGCGCGACACGTCGACCGCCAGCACCAGTTCAACATCGACTTCGCGCGCCGCGATGGCGGCGGGCAAAAGACCGATCAGAAGGCACAGGACGACGGTACGCATCAATTGATCGTGGCGCGTATCCGGCGGTCTGTCCAATCACAATGAGGACTGGAACGTGTTTCGCTCTGCGAAAGGGCGCTACGTCAACGCAACTTGATCTTGTTCTGATGTGGAGCGCCTCTAGACTGACGCGAAAGAGGGGGACACAATCATGACCATCAAGACCAAAGCATTCGTTCCTGCAGCGTTGATTGCGGGCGGCTTTGCGACCGCGCTGTGCGCCAATCCCATCGACACGCAATTGCCCGGCGCGCCGGAACTGGCCGCCTACGGCGATCTGCCCGTCGGCGTGCGCCAGCTCGATCTGGTGAACCCCGATCAGATCGACATCCTCGCGATTGATCCGGCGGCGCAAAAGCCTGCGGAATGGCCGCGCTATGACCGCCCGCTGACCGTCGAGATGTGGTATCCGGCGGCCGAGGGTGCCACGGGCTCCAGCGAAATGAAGGCGTTCCTGCGCGATGGGACGACGGAGGTGACGCTGACGGGCCGTGCGATGCGCGATGCGGCACCGGCGCAGGCCGACGGGCCCTTTCCGCTGGTACTGATCAGCCATGGCTACCCCGGCAACCGTTTCCTGCTGTCGCATCTGGCGGAGAACCTGGCCTCAAAGGGGTATGTCGTGGCGTCCATCGACCACACGGACAGCACCTACCGGACGCAGGCGGCGTTTGGTTCGACACTGGTGAACAGGTCACTGGATCAGCTTTTCGTATTGGACGAGATGGCGGGCAAGGCGGCTGACGGGGGCGAATTCGCCGGTCTTTACGATGCGGGGAATACCGGGCTGATTGGCTATTCGATGGGCGGCTACGGTGCAGTGATTACTTCGGGCGGGGGCGTGACGGAAACCTCGGTCGGATACGCCTGGGGCGGGCCGCACGGGACGCTTGGCATTCACCAGGCGGGGTCCGAGACCCATGACGCACTGCCTGACCCGCGCATCAAGACGGCGGTGGCCTTTGGGCCGTGGGGCATGAACACGGGGTTCTGGGATGCGGAAGGTCTGGCGGGTGTGCGGATCCCCATCCTGTACATCGCGGGGTCGCAGGATGATGTGTCGCTGTATGAAAACGGCGTTCGGGCGATGTGGGAGAATACCTCGAACGTGGAAACCGCGCTGCTGACCTACATGAACGGCGGCCATAATTCGGGCGCGCCGATGCCCGCCCCGGCCGAGAGCTTTTATTTCAGCGAAGACAAGGGCTTCAACATCTCCGAGCATTATTCCGATCCGGTCTGGAATACCGCGCGGATGAACAATGTCGCGCAACACTTCGTGACTGTATGGCTCGATGAACGGCTGAAGGCGGATGCAGGTGCGGGCACGTTCCTGGACCTGGTGGAAAACTCGAATGAAGGGGTCTGGTCGGTCAATGATGACGGGTCGCACAAAGACGATCATTCCTACTGGAAAGGCTTTGCCAAGGGCACGGCCAAGGGGCTGATGTACGAGACGAAACCGGCCCAATAGGCGTGCGCCGTCTGAAGATCATGTTCCGGCATGCTGCGGTGGCTGTGATGGCCGTGGCATGTGCCGCCGGAATCACGGCGCTGACGCTTTGGGGGCCGGGATGGGTGTGGGCAATGGTGCCGCTGGGCATCGCGGCCCAGTATCTGAATGAGTACAACATGCATCGTTTCGTGTTCCACCTGCCGCCGCCGCGGGCGCAGTGGGCGTTCGATCTGTTGTACCGCGCGCATTACGGGCACCACGACTTTCCCACAAACGAAAAGCTGTTCTTCGTCCCGCTCTGGGTCGCGTTGCCGATG
>JBFFQZ010000017.1:0-18671 GCA_041573235.1 Sulfitobacter sp.
GACCTGACGCTGCGGACAGGCCTGCCCCGAGCCGACGGCTCAGGGCAGGTGATCGTTCCTCAGAGCCGCTCAATCGCCAACGCAATACCCTGACCGCCGCCAATGCACATGGTGATCAATGCGCGCGTGCCACCGGTCCGCTCCAGTTCATAAAGCGCCTTCAAGGTTATGATGGCGCCTGTCGCGCCGACCGGATGGCCCAGCGCGATGGCGCCACCGTTGGGGTTCACCTTTGCCGGGTCAAAGCCCAGCGCCTTGCTCACGGCAAGGGCCTGGGACGCAAAGGCTTCGTTGCTTTCGATGACATCGAAATCCTCGACCGACAGCCCGGTTTTCTTCAACAGGTTCGTCACCGCGGGAATCGGCCCGATGCCCATCACCTCGGGGCGGACCCCGGCGTGGGCATAACCGATAATGCGCGCACGCGGGCGCAGGCCCGCAGCCGCCGCCGCCGAGGCCCGCCCCAGCACCAGTGCCGCCGCACCGTCGTTGATGCCCGATGCGTTTCCCGCCGTCACCGAACCATCCTTCCTGAACACTGGACGCAGACCTGCCAGTTTCTCCAGAGAGGTGGCCTTGGGATGCTCATCCACCTGAAACATAACGGTTTCCCGGCCTTTGCGAACCTCGACAGGGGTGATCTGTTCCGCGAAATATCCTGCTTCGATCGCCGCTGCCGCGCGTTCTTGGGACAGCATGGCAAAGGCGTCCTGCTCCTCACGCGTCACCTCATGTTCGCCGGCGACATTCTCTGCCGTCACGCCCATGTGCCCGGTCCCGAACGGACAGTTCAGCGTGCCCAGCATCATGTCCAGCGCGGTCACGTCCCCCATCTTCTGGCCCCACCGCGCGGCAGGCATCACAAAGGGCGACCGGCTCATGTTTTCGGCTCCACCGGCCAGCGCGAAATCAGCATCCCCCAGCATCAGCGATTGCGTCGCCGAGACGATGGCCTGCACCCCGGACCCACACAGCCGGTTCACATTCATCGCCGGCACTTCATTCGGGATACCCGCATCGATTGCCGCAACACGGCTGAGGTACATGTCACGGGGTTCGGTGTTGATCACATTGCCGAAAACCACATGGCCAATCTGTCCCGGCTCAACACCGGCACGTGCCAGCGCCTCTGTCGCGACAATCGCGCCCAACGCGGTTGGCGGCGTCCCGGCAAGCGCGCCGCCAAAGGTTCCGATGGCCGTCCGTGCGCCCCCCAGAATGACAATATCGTCTGACATGTGATCTCTCCCGTTTGTTGATTTCCGCACCCTATGAACTGGACGTGGAATTGTCAGCCCCAACCTTCCGTCATTGACATCCAAGGGTCAGCAATCGCAGATATCCGCCATGACGGAAAATACCGACGCCATTTTGACCCATTTGCCCGCCCGCCTGAAAGAGGCGCGCCGCGCGCAGGGCCTGTCGCTCGATGCAGTGGCGAAACTTTCAGGGGTGAGCCGCTCCATGGTCAGCCAGATCGAGCGCGGCGAAAGCAGCCCGACCATCGCGACCCTGTGGAACCTCACACGCGCGTTGCAGGTGGATTTCGCCGGGTTGCTCGACGGTGCCGCCGCCCCCGCACGAATCGAAACGCTGCGCGCACATGATGTCCCGACCATCAACAACCTCGGTGCAGGCTGTCGCATTCGCATCCTGTCCCCGCCACAAGACGTGGGGCAGCACGAAGTATACGAGCTGCTCATCACCGCCGAAGGCAAACTGGAAAGCGGGCCACACACCCGAGGCGCACGAGAGCACCTGAGCGTGATAGAAGGCACGGTCGACGTGCATAGCGCCGATGCAACCAGCCGTCTGAACGCAGGCGATACCGCGCGCTATCCGGCGGACGTCGCGCATTCGATCGTGGCCGTTGACGGCCCCGCACGGGCGTTTCTCGTGGTCCAGGATGCGTAAGGTGGGTTCCTAACCCACCATTTTTCCTACATTTCGGAAATATTCCATGATAACGGATTTCATCGGTTCCGCAGACATATCTGCTATGCTAACCTTGCGCCAAATCAGGAGACTCCGATGACCAAAGGCTACCTAGACCATATCAATGAAACGCTCGCGCAGATCGAAGCCGACGGCATGATGAAGCATGAGCGGATGATCACCTCGCCGCAGGGCGGTCAGGTCACGGTCGGAGGTCGCGATGTCATCAACCTGTGCGCCAACAATTACCTCGGACTCGCCGACCATCCCGCGCTGATCGAAGCGGCGAAATCCGCGCTGGACACACAGGGCTTCGGCATGGCCTCGGTGCGCTTCATCTGCGGGACACAGGACATCCACCGCGAACTTGAACAAAAGCTAGCACAGTTTCTGGGCAAGGACGATTCGATCCTCTTTGCCGCCTGCTTCGATGCCAACGGCGGCCTGTTTGAGCCGCTGTTCGGGCCCGAGGACGCGATCGTGTCGGACGCCCTGAACCACGCGTCGATCATCGATGGAATCCGTCTGAGCAAGGCAAAACGTTACCGCTATGCCAACAGCGATATGGCCGATCTCGAATCGCAGCTGCAACGCGCCCGACAGGACGGCGCGCGCTTCATCGTGATCGCGACGGATGGCGTGTTCAGCATGGACGGATACCTTGCCAAACTCGACGAGATCAGTGCGCTGGCGCAGAAATATGATGCCATGGTCATGGTCGACGACTGCCACGCGACCGGATTCATGGGACCGAAAGGGGCCGGTACGCCTTCTCATGCGGGGGTGGATGTGGACATCATGACTGGCACGCTGGGCAAGGCGCTGGGCGGGGCCGTCGGCGGCTATATCGCAGGTCCTCAGGCCGTGATCGACCTGCTTCGACAACGCGCGCGCCCCTATTTGTTCAGCAACTCACTGCCGCCCGCGATTGTCGCCGCGGGGATCAAGGCGCTCGAACTGATCGAGCAGGGAGATGCCCTGCGCACGCAGCTGTTTGAAAACACCGCATATTGGCGCAGCGGGCTTGAACGTCTGGGGTTCGACCTGTTGCCCGGTGAACATCCCATCGTGCCCGTCATGCTGGGCGAGGCGCAACTGGCACAGGACATGGCCGCGCGCCTATTCAAGGAAGGCGTCTATGTCAGCGGCTTTTTCTTCCCCGTCGTGCCGCGCGGACAGGCGCGCATCCGCACCCAGATGAACGCAGCACTCAGCCGGGCGGAGCTTGACCGCGCGCTTGTCGCCTTCGACGTCGCGGGCCACGCATGCGGGGTGTTGAAATGAGCAACGAAATGAAAGCACTGGCCAAGCTTTATCCCCGCGAAGGGCTGTGGGCGACCACCGCTCCGGTGCCCGAGATCGGCCCGGATGACGTTCTGATCAAGATCAACAAGACAGGGATCTGCGGCACCGATGTGCATATCTGGAACTGGGACGAGTGGGCGCGAAACACGGTGCCCGTGCCCTTGATCACAGGCCACGAATTCGCCGGTGAGATTGTCGAACTCGGGCGCAATGTCGAGGGGCTGGACATCGGTCAGCGCTGCTCGGGCGAGGGTCACCTGATCGGCAAGACATCCCGGCAAAGCCGCGCCGGGAAGTTTCACCTTGATCCGGCCACCCGCGGCATTGGCGTGAACGAACAGGGCGCTTTCGCCCAGTACCTGCGTCTGCCTGCCTTCAATGTGGTGCCGCTGCCAGATGAGGTAAGCGACGACATCGGCGCCATTCTGGATCCTCTGGGCAATGCGGTCCACACGGCGCTGAGCTTTGATCTGGTGGGGGAGGACGTGCTGATCACGGGCGCGGGTCCCATCGGCATCATGGCTGCGGCAGTTGCGCGTCACGTCGGCGCGCGCCATGTGGTCATCACCGACATCAACCCAGACCGTCTGGCGCTGGCCGAACGGGTGGCTGACGTCGTGCCCGTAGACGTGCGCGACACCGATCTGAAAGACGTGATCGCACGGCTGAAGATGAAACAGGGCTTTGACGTCGGCCTTGAGATGTCCGGCAACCAGCGCGCCCTGGACCAGATGGTCGAGGCGATGACCATGGGCGGACGGATCGCGATGCTGGGGATTCCTCCGGGCAAATCCCCCGTCGACTGGAGCCGCATCGTCTTCAAGGCGATCACCCTGAAAGGCGTCTATGGCCGCGAGATTTTCGAAACGTGGTACAAGATGATCGCCATGCTGGAAAACGGGCTGGACGTGTCGGGGGTCATCACCCACCGCTTTTCCGCTGACGATTTCGAGGCTGGGTTCGCAGCCATGCGCAGCGGATCATCGGGCAAGGTCGTTCTGGACTGGACGGGTATCTGAACCAACGACTGTCTTGGGTGTGGGGCAGCCCGTGCAGGAAAACTGCACAGGCAATGGGGTCTTGTCGGTTTCGCCTCGAAATTGCCGAGCGGGCCACCGGCGCAGGGCGCGCGATCACGGCATGCTGGGCGCATGTACGCCGAAGACAGCTTTTATTCACTCACCCTGTTTGGCAGGCTTGGGAACTTTGCAATCTCAGGGCTGCTGCTGTTGGCGGCCGCCGCGCTGGCCGTGCTTCTGATGAGGGGACGGCGTGGTCCGGTTCGTCTGGCGGTGGCCGCGCTTATCTTCACGTTTTTCGTGTGGCTGTCGCCGCAGGTCTATTTCGAATTCAGCCGGATGCTAGACGGCGACGTCCCGCGCGAGTGGATCATCGGTGTGCCGCCCCCCTTCGATGCCTTGGTGGGCCTCGTCACGTTCACGGGACCTGCAACGTTGTCCGCCCATGCGTCAGGCGTTCTGTTCTGGGCACTTGTGTGGCTCGCGTGGCGGCTCAGACCACGGGCCGCAAGGGCTGTCGCCCCTGATCGGTAAGCTGCCAGCAGTCCCGCCCCTCGAACACCACCGCCGCGAGCGGATTGCCGTATCCGGCACCCGCATCGATGTTGATCCGGTTGCCGTAATGGGTCGCCTGTTTCACCGGGGTGTGGCCATGCACGATCAGCTTGGGGTGGTCGCCGGGCGCGATGTGAAACTCCTTGCGGATCCACAATAGATCCTGTTCCACCTGCCGGTCCAAAGGCACGCCCGGACGGATCCCCGCATGGGCGAAAAACAGATCGTCGGTTTCATGGCACAGCGGCAGGGCTTCCAGAAAATCCCGGTGCCTTTGCGGCACCGTCTCGCGGGCTTTGGCGTGCACGGAGATCTGTCGGTCGGTCGTTTTGAAATCTATCCCGTAGGAGGCCAGCGTCGTGTCGCCGCCCAGCCTTGGATGCAACCAGTGCAGATCGATGGACAGCAGTGCTTCGTGCCGGGGGTAGTCCTGCAGGAACCAGCTGAACATACGGTCATGATTTCCCTTCAGACAGATCCACGGCTTGCCGGCTGCACGGCCTTCGATCAGCAGGTCCAAGACGGCCATGCTAGAGGGTCCACGGTCCGTATAATCGCCGATAAAGACGACTTCGGCCTGCGGCCCCCCATCTGCGGCGATCAGGTCGAGAACGCGCATCAGCTCGTTCAGCTGGCCGTGAATGTCACCGATGGCGTAAATGGGTCTGGTCATGGGCGCGGGATAAAGCACGCAGAGCCGCGTGGAAAGAGCATAGCCATGCCCGCGCTTGCCAAAGATGCGGCGCGCCGATGTATGTCGCGTTCGTTAACGCTTATGACGCGGGCGTTGGGTGATCGGTGTATGAATTGGGGGGAGCGATAACCGCTCCCCCCTTATCTCGCAGGATGCCTGTCAACGGCACGCCATATCAGGCGACGTCGAATTCCAGAAGCTTGACCTGCTGGAACAGGCCCGTCTCATGCAGCTTTGCCACGACGGGTGCCGGCACCGGCTCATCGACGTACAGCAGCGCGATCGCCTCGCCTTTCACCGCCGCGCGGCCCAGGGTGAAGTTCGCAATGTTCACGCCGTTTCCGCCAAGGGTCTGGCCCAGCGTGCCGATGATGCCGGGTACGTCTTCGTTGGTGGTGTAAACCATGTGCTGGCCCACCTCTGCGTCGATGTTGATCCCCTTGATCTGGATAAAACGCGGCTTGCCGTCCGAAAACACGGTTCCCGCGATGGAGCGTTCGCGTTTGTCGGTGACGACCGTGACCTTGATGTAGCCATCGAAGGCGCCGGATTTATCCTGGTTGGTGGTCGAGATCTGGATGCCCTTTTCGCGCGCCGCCACGGGGGCGGAGACCATGTTCACATCCGGATTGGCTCGCTTCATGATACCAGCAACCACGCCACAGTTCAGCGCCGCAAGGTTCATTTCGGCAACGACACCGTCGTAGAGGATGTTGATCGCCTTGATCGGCTCATCGGTCAGCTGTCCGATGAATGAACCCAGATGCTGCGACAGCTTCAGCCATGGGCCCATGACCTGCGCCTCTTCCGCGCTGACAGAGGGCATGTTGAGCGCGTTGGTGACAGCGCCGGTCAGCAGGTAATCCGACATCTGCTCTGCCACCTGCAGGGCGACATTTTCCTGCGCTTCGGTCGTTGCGGCACCAAGGTGCGGCGTACAGACCACGTTGGGCAGGTTGAATAGCGGATTTTCCTTTGCGGGCTCTTCCTTGAACACGTCAAAAGCGGCCCCTGCGACATGACCGGACTTCAACATCTCCGCCAGCGCTTCTTCGTCGACCAGCCCGCCACGGGCGCAGTTGATGATCCGCACGCCTTTCTTCGTCTTGGCAAGGTTTTCGCGGCCAAGGATGTTTGCGGTCTGCTCGGTGAATGGCACGTGCAGGGTGATGAAATCCGCACGCTTCAGCAGATCTTCAAGCTCGACCTTCTCGACGCCCATCTTCTGGGCCTTTTCCTCGCCGAGGAAGGGGTCGTAGGCGATCACTTTCATTTTCAGTCCGCGCGCGCGGTCGCAGACGATGCCACCGATGTTGCCCGCACCGATCACGCCAAGCGTCTTGCCTGTCAGCTCGACACCCATGAACTTGGATTTTTCCCATTTCCCGGCATGGGTGGAGGCCGATGCCTCGGGGATCTGGCGCGCCACGGCAAACATCATCGCAATGGCATGCTCGGCCGTGGTGATCATGTTGCCGAAAGGCGTGTTCATCACGATGACGCCCTTTTTCGAGGCTGCATCCTTGTCGATGTTGTCCGTCCCGATGCCGGCACGACCGATGACCTTGAGGTTGGTCGCGTTGGCAAGAATCTTGTCGGTGACCTTTGTGGCCGAGCGGATGGCAAGGCCGTCGTAGTTACCGATCACCTCGGCAAGCTTGTCCTTGTCCTTGCCGAGGTCAGGCTGGAAATCGACGTCGATGCCACGGTCCTTGAAGATCTGGACGGCTGCATCGCTGAGTTTGTCGGAAATGAGTACTTTGGGAGCCATTTCGGGGGTCCTTGTGCTTTTCTTGGGGGAAAGGTGCAGGACGCCTGCACCTTACGGATGTCTGGGAAGCCGGTAAGGTGCACCTATTGGTGCACCCCCGCTTATGCGTTGATCTCGACCTCAAAGGCATGGGCGAGCCATGGCAGCATTGCTTCGATGTCCGATGTCTCGACCGTAGCGCCGCACCAAATTCGCAGCCCTGCCGGCGCATCGCGATAGGCACCAATGTCCAGCGCGATATTCTCATCCGCCAGCCGCTTCGCGACGGCCTTGGCGAATGCGGCACCATCGGTGATGCGCGGATCGGTGAACTTCAGGCAGACAGAGGTGTTCGACCGCGTCTCAGGGTCCACTGCGAGGAATTCAATCCACTCGTGCGTCGCGACAAAATCCGTGATCGCCGCCGTATTCGCATCGGCGCGCGCGATCAGCCCTTGCAGGCCACCAACCGATTTCGCCCAGTCGAGTGCGAAAAGGTAATCCTCGACGCACAACATCGAAGGCGTGTTGATCGTGGCCCCGGTGAATATCCCGTCGATCAGCTTCCCACCCTTCGTCAGGCGAAAGATCTTGGGCAGCGGCCAGGGTGGCGTGTAGCTTTCCAGCCGCTCCACCGCGCGGGGCGACAGGATCAACATGCCGTGCGCGGCTTCTCCGCCCAGCACCTTCTGCCAGCTGAAGGTTGTCACATCCAACCGGTCCCAAGGCAGGTCCATCGCAAACGCCGCAGATGTCGCATCGCACAGCGTCAGGCCCGCGCGGTCTGCCGGAATTTCGAAACTCGCAGGCACCCGCACACCGGACGTTGTCCCGTTGTAGGTAAAGCAGACGTCATTGTCGAAATTCACACCTGCCAGATCCACGATCTCGCCATAGGGGGCTGTCTTTTCGGTCGCGTCGATCTTCAGCTGTTTCAACACATCCGTCACCCAGCCAGCGCCAAAGCTTTCCCAGGCCAGCATTTCGACGTGCCGCTCGCCCAGCAGGTTCCACATGGCCATCTCATAGGCGCCGGTGTCGGAGGCGGGCACGATGCCGATCTTGTAATCGGCAGGCACGCCGAGGACCTCGCGTGTCGTCTCGATCGCCTCCAGCAGCTTGGCCTTGCCGGGTGCGGCACGGTGGCTGCGGCCCAGCGGCGCGGCACCGAGCTTGGTCAATTCAAATGTCGGGGGTTTGGCACAGGGGCCGGATGAGAAACGCGGGTTAGCCGGCCGCGTGACCGGTTGTTCAATAGCCATTGATGCTATCCTCTCAGATATGCGCCCTTCGTTGGGGAAGGGTGTCCCACGGATGCTGATACGGGGCATTGGCATCTGGTACAAGCAGAGAATCGGCGCTAAACCGCCGCATGATCGCCTTTTTGCGACGCCCCTGACGCTGATCGGAAACATTGCCATGTACACTGCCGTGCTGCTCACCTCTCCAAACACTCCCGCGCTTGAGCCCACCCTCGTCGCGTCGCTACGCAATGCGTGGGGTGGCGGAGACGCGGTATGGCTGAGCCCAGACGAGGCGGCGGAATTCCCGTTGGACCGCTTGCCTGAAAACCTTTGGGAGGTTTGGCAGAACTGCCAGGCCATGGGCGTCGACCTGATCGTCGTGCCGACAGCCGGGCGTCGCAAACGGATGCTTTTGGCCGATATGGACAGCACCATGATCCAGCAGGAATGTATCGACGAACTTGCCGACGAAGCGGGCGTCGGTGCGCGGGTCAAGGACATCACTGCGCGTGCAATGAACGGCGAACTCGACTTCGAAGGGGCGCTGAAAGAGCGCGTCGGGCTTCTCAAGGGATTGCCCGAATCGGTGATCGGCAAAGTGCTCGCGGAGCGGATCACGCTGATGCCGGGGGGCAAGGCACTGTTGGCCACGATGAAGGCGCATGGCGGCCACGCCGCGCTTGTGTCGGGCGGGTTCACCGCGTTCACGGCACAGGTCGCGGCCGAGCTCGGGTTCGATGAAAACCGGGCCAACACCCTGCTCGTGGCAGAGGGCACGCTGACCGGTGACGTTGCGATGCCCATTCTGGGCAAACAGGCCAAGGTCGATGCCCTGGAGGAAATCACCGCGCGGATCGGCATCACCGAGACAGATGTGATTGCCGTCGGTGACGGGGCGAATGATCTGGGCATGCTGACCCGCGCCGGGCTTGGTGTGGCCCTGCATGCAAAGCCAAGCGTCGCCGCGCAATGCGATGTCCGGATCAATTTCGGAGACCTGACCGCGCTCTTGTACGTACAGGGTTATGGACGGGATGATTTCGTCGGCTAGGCATTTTTGAACCTGGGCGCGCCCGCAGCTAGGGGGCCGAAAGATAGCCAGCGGGAAAGCCGGAATTCCGCGTCTCTTGCCCACCACCCATGATGGCCACTCCGCACGGCCCGGCCCCTGTCGCGCGGGCGCCGCGCTGCGAACAGCATTGTTTGTACCCGGTAAATGCCGATGGTCGGCTCAAATGCCCAAAGGCGGACTTCAGGACAAGAGGCCCGCAGCAGGTTTGATCACGCCGGTCTGGATACCGCGACGGTTGGTGATCGGCGCATTGATGCGCCGCGACGTCGCAGGATGCAGCGGATCAAGCACCCCAAGACGCACCAGCAAAGCCGCAATCGCCGCTTCGGCCGCGCGCGTGCTTCCGCAGGCGGCCTTCACTGCAATGCCCAGACCCTGCTCTGGGAGGATCGCGATAAAGAACCCCTCGGCACCCGTTTTCAACGCCACCTTGCCGTCCATGGCGCGCATCAACTCGGTGCAGGCGCGCCCTTCGCCAGCGACCAGTTCGGGATGCAGACGCATGGCCTGATGCAACCGCGCCTCGGCGCTGCCCTCTGGGGCGTCGGCGAAATGAGCCATGGCGCGGGCGATGCCATGCAGGCTGGCCGCGGCGTTGGGAGCCGAACAACCGTCGATACCAAACCCCGGGCTGGTCTCTTGCGTGACCTCCTCGAAGGCATCCAGGACCGCGCGCTGCACGGGGTGGTCGGGATCGACATACTCGGGCCCGGCACCCAGATGCTGCGCCAGCGTCAGGAAACCTGCGTGTTTGCCCGAGCAGTTGTTGTGGATCTGACACGGGCTCTGCTGGGCGCGGATCTGTGCCTCCATCACCGCGCGATCCCGCGATTCTTCCGGGCCGCAGCGGAAGTCGTCATCGCCAAGCCCCAGAAGCTCGAGCCATGCGCCGACTTTGCGGGTATGAATCTCGGCACCCTGATGCGAGGCGCAGGCCAGCGCCAGGTGCTCGGAGGTCAGGCCAAGGGCATCGGCGGCACCCGATCGCACCAGCGGCAGCGCCTGAATCATCTTTGACGAACTGCGCGGCAGCACGATTGCCTGCGGATCGCCCCAGGCTTCGACGATCTCGCCACTGGCGTTACAGATCACCGCGTGCCCCGAATGGACACTTTCCAGAAACGGGCCGCGCCAGATCTCGGCAAAGGGGGCGGGAGTCATCATAGAGCGTTCCTTTTTAACGGCTTTCATGGGCGGAAACCTGCCAATGCGGGGTTTCGTCACTCGCGTCTTTCGCGTTATGGTGTTTGTTGTCGTGGAGAAGGCCGACCATTGCAACAGAAGGACTGAAAAAAGCGGTCCCGGTGCAGGTTTGACCGCGATGTTGAGGCAAGTAGACTGCTGGAGAATTGTAGTTATGGGACTTTTGAAAACAGGCCTGGGTGCGGTCATGGCAGCAGCCCTGATCGCAGGCGGTGCATGGGCGCAGGACCAAAGCACCAACCGCGTCGCGGCGCAGACAGACTGGAGCGTTTTCGTCGAGGATAACCCGACCGAGTGTTGGGGGGTGTCCACGCCCAAGGAAACCGTGAATTCCCGCGACGGTCGTGTCGTTGCGGAGAAACGGGGACAGACGCTGCTGATGGTTTTCTATCGCCCGAGCGCCAACGCCAAAGGGCAGGTTGCCTTCACCGGAGGTTATCCTTTTGCCAGCGACTCGAAGGTGTCGATGGTGATCTCGGACGATACCTACGAGCTTTTTACGGATGGTGAATGGGCCTGGCCCGAGACCACCGAAGACGATGCCAAGATCATCGCCGCCATGAAGCGCGGCGCGGATGCAAAGTTGATCGGCCGCTCCGGACGCGGCACGAAAACCGAGGACACGTTTTCCCTTCTGGGCTTCACCGCAGCGGTCGAGGATGCAGCCAAGCGCTGTGGCGGCTGAGCTCCACCAGCACACCGCCCGGCATTCGCGAAAAGGTGACCTGATCGTTTTCGTACATTCGAGACAGCCTGTCAGCCGAGGGTAGATACCGGACGCAAAACGGTTTTTCCAAGATCAGGGATCGCCCGGGTCAGGTGGGGCGCAGGGAATTTCATCGACCGCGCTGATCCCCCGTCTATTCCTCCGGTATGCCCAGCTTGCGCAGATGGACTGCGATATCCTCAAGTGCCTGGGGCGAAAATACCATGGCTTCCTTGTAGCGCTTGATCGTCATGTCCGGGTAGGCCGCCAGCATCGTGTTCTTCGAGGCTTCCGCCTCCTCCTCGCGCCCTGCGGCCAGGAGCGCCGGTGCAAGATTGCGGTGAATCCAGTATGCGCTTGGTCGCTCCATCAGCGCGCGCTGAAACAGATCGGAGGCGGCATTGTAGTCACCCGAAATCTGATGTGCCGAAGCGATCCCGACCAGATTGTTGAAGTTCATCGGATCAAGCGGGCTGAGCCGTATTGCGTGTTCGAAATGCTGAAACGCTTCGCCGGGGCGATCCGCGTAGACCTCAAGCCAGCCGAGCCTGCTGAGCGCCCAGGCGGAGTTGGGATCTATCGCAATGGCGCGCTCCAGCAAAATGCGGGCCGTGCCGTAATTGCGCGCGAAAGTGTGCACCACACCCAACACCGACAGGATCAGCGGATCGTCCCGCGAAAGGCTGGCGGCCCTTTCCGCCATCTCTATCGCGCGGGCTCTGACGACGGCAATTTCATCGGACCAGTTGTAGACCGAGTGCTGCGACCAGCACCAGGCCGACAGGGCCAGAGCCAAAGGGTAATCAGGATCAATTTTTAGCGCCTTTTCCAGCAAATCCAATGCCCTGGCTGATTCTGCCTGCTCTTGCATCCAGACATGCTGGATCGCTCGCATGGCGTAATCATAGGCCCCCATGTCATGTGGCCGCTTGTGGGTCGCACGGTCTATTTCGGCCCTCTGGATTGAGGGCTGTAGCGCCCCTGCGACCTGTTCCGTAATCCTGTCCTGCAGGTCGAACAATTCGCTGTCCGCACCATCGTACTTCTCTGCCCACAGGTGTGCGCCGGTTGTCGTCTCGACCAGCTGGACCGTGATCCGCAGCTTTCCGCCTGCGCGTTGGACCGATCCTTCAAGAACATAGCCCACGCCCAGTTCGCGGCCGATGTCGATCACATTCAAATGGCGGCCCTTGTAGGAAAAGGCCGAATTCCGGGCGATAACAAAGAACGAGCGAATGCGGGACAGTGCGGCCGTCAGCCCTTCGACCACGCCGTCCGCAAAGAATTCCTGATCCTTGTCGCTGGACATATTGTCGAACGGCAGCACCGCGATGGAGGGTTTGTCCGGCAATGCCAGCCGTTGCGGCGAATCGGGGGTCTGGGTATCGGGCCAGCGGAACACGCGGACTTTGCGCACGATGTTTTTCAAGACCCGCTCGCCCACGTCGGCGAAGTCGATGTCGACCTTGCCCTGCACATGTTCATAGGCGGTCGCGCTCAGTGCGACGCCGCCAGGATGACAAATTTCCTGGATGCGGGCGGCGACGTTGACGCCATCTCCGAAGATGTCTCTTCCTTCAAGGATCACATCACCCAGATTGATGCCGATACGCATGGCAATCGACCTTTCAAGAGGAACGTCCTCGTTGAAGGCATGCATCTGCTGCTGTATCGCAACTGCGGCGGAGACGGCATCGACCACGCTGGAAAAGATGATGATTGCGCCATCCCCCATCAGCTTGACGATCCGCCCCCGATGGCGCGCGACCTGACGCGAAATGATGGTTTTGTGCAGCCGCTTGAGCGCCGCGAGCGTGCCGTCCTCATCTGCTTCCATAAGGCGCGAAAAGCCGACCACATCGACAGAGATGATCGCCGCGAGTTGCCTTTGGGTGCGCTGCGCCGACATCAGGTTTGCTCCCTCCTCATCCGCTGGCCGCCAGGACGTGGGACCATGCCGCACGAATGGCGTTTGTCGTGACTTTGACGTCCCTGTGCGAAATAGTACCAGAAATCACCGAGATCCGCATGACCCATTCGCCCCGCCACTCTGCACCGGCGACAAAGATGGCGCCATCTTCGACCAGCTTTTCGATGACGGCAGTCGCCAGCATCCTGCGTGTCTCGGGTCCGTCACTGTCGTCACCGAACCGCACGATCAACTGATTGAGCACGACGTCGTTCATCACCGCGATGCCCGGTATCGTCGCAATCTCTTGCGCGATCTGGCGGGCAAGTGCGCAGTGATGGCTAACCATTGCAGAGACGCCGCTGCGCCCCATGGATTTAAGCATCGCCCAGGTTGGCAACCCGCGTGCGCGCCGCGTCAGCTCCGGCACAAGGCGGGACGGAACCCTGTCGCCTGCGCCGTTGGATGGCAGATAGCTGGCCGAAATCGCCATGCTGCGCTCAAGCGCCTCGGGATCACGGACAATCGCATAGCCCGAGTCGAAAGGGACCTGCAGCCATTTGTGGCCGTCCACGACCCATGAGTCAGCTCTTTCGATACCTTCGGTCAAGGGGCGCAAATCAGGTGCCGCCCGCGCCCAAAGCCCGAAGGCCGCATCGACATGGAGCCACGCGCCTTGATCGCGCGCAATGTCCGCCACGCTGACGAAGGGATCAAAAGCGCCTGTGTTTATCTGACCCGCCTGGGCGATGATCAGCTTCGGACCGTCGCAGGCGGAGGCGCAGCGCGCCAGATCCTTGGGCAGCATCCGGCCCTGGCTGTCAGTCTCTACCCGGATGACCCGCCCTTCGCCAAATCCCAGATAGCGCAGCGAAGACAGGACCGACGCGTGCACATCGTCACCGACAAGGACATGCACCCGCGGCGCACCAAACAGCCCATCAGCTTCGCAGTCCCACCCCACGTCACGCAACAGGGCACCACGCGCCGCTGCCAATGCCGCAAAACTCCCTGCGGTCGCGCCGGTAACAAACCCGACGGCCGAGCCACGCGGCAGGTCCAATAACTCGAGCAACCAGCCCGCTGCGGTTTCCTCTACCGCAGCGGCCGTCGGCGTCACGCTGTGCATCGCCGCGTTCTGCCCCCAGGCCGTCGCCAGCCAATCTGCCGCGACGCCGACAGGGGCCGAAGCACCCATCACCCAGCCGAAGAAACGAGGATGGGTGATCTGCATCAGACCCGGTTCTCCAAGGTCGGCAAGTTCCTCGATCACGGCGTTGTCCGGCATGCCCGCGTCTGGCAAGGGTGCGGCCAGGCGCGTCAGCATCTGGCCGTAGTCTAGCGCGGGATTTATCGCACGGTTGGAGACGTCACTTCTGTACGCCACCGCACGGCGAAATGCGGTCTCAAAGACATCCATGTTTCCCGTGCTCACCCTACCTGAACGTCCGGTGTAGACTCCGAAATCGCAATCTCCTCCGCATCCATTTCTTCGGCGATGCTATCGAACATCGGTGTGCTCAGATAGCGCTCTCCGGTGTCGGGCAACATGCACAGGATGACGGAGCCCTTTGGTGCCTTTTCGGCGACAGCCAAGGCCACGGCAAAGGTAGAACCGCCCGAGATACCGGTAAATATACCCTCTTTCCGGGCAAGATTCTGCGCACATCTGATCCCGTCAGGTCCGGCAACGGGAAGCAGTTCGTCGTAGTAACCGCCATCAATCGCTTCTTGCAGCACCGCCGGAATGAAATCGGGGGTCCAACCCTGGATCGGGTGTGGTTCAAACGCCGGGTGGCTGACACTGGGGGCATTGTTTTCGTCGCGTTCCTGTGCGTGCCCGCTGCCAACCAATTGCGCATTCGCAGGTTCGCTCAGGATGATTTTGGTATCGGGGCGCTCTTTGCGCAGCGTGCGTGCGACGCCCGAGATCGTCCCGCCAGAGCCATAGCCCGTCACAAAGTAATCAAGCCGCGATCCGTCGAAATCGGCCATGATTTCGCGGGCCGTGGTGGCCTCGTGGATGTCGGCATTGGCTTGGGTTTCGAACTGGGCTGCCAGGAACCAGCCATGCTTCTTGGCGAGAGCCGCCGCTTTCTGGTACATGCCGAATCCCTTTGCCGCGCGGGGTGTCAACACCACCTTCGCGCCCAGCATTCGCATCAGGCGGCGGCGTTCGACCGAGAAACTGTCGGCCATGGTCACGACCAGCGGATAGCCCTTTTGTGCGCAAACCATCGCCAGCCCGATGCCGGTATTCCCGCTGGTGGCCTCGATCACCGTCTGACCGGGCTTCAGCGCGCCCGACCGTTCCGCCGCCTCGATGATATTGACCGCAAGACGGTCCTTGACCGATCCGCCGGGATTGAAGCTTTCTGCCTTCACATAGATCGTGGCACCCGATGTCGGAATATTGTTGATCCGGATAGCGGGCGTATCGCCGATGGTGTCCAGGACATTGTCAAAAAGACGGCCACGGCCGTTTGTCGTTCTGATGGTGGGTTTGGGTTCCATGGGGTACTTCCTTGTTGTTGCGACGTCGGCCCCTGAATTGGACGCGGCATCTGATACCTTTTGTCGATCACGCGGCGGGGCGGGACAAAGCGGAAATGTTTTGCAGAATACCCTCCCCGGTCTCCCGTTGTGCTTTCAATATGGCAGATCGATCCACATTCTGCTTGAGGAAAACTTGAGTTTTTCTTGGAGTTTCACTCGGCCACGAGTAAGTATTGCCCATGCGCTATCGCTTTGATCCTTTCACATTGGACATTGATCGCGGGCTTCTGAAGGCGGGTGATCGCGATATTTCGATAGAGCCGCGCGGTTTTGCGCTGCTTGCGCTGCTGGTCACGCATCACGACAGGGTAGTGACCAAGGACGAGATCATCGAGGCAATCTGGAACGGGCGGGTCGTATCCGATGCCGCCATCGCCACCGTGATCAAGACAACCCGCAAAGCGCTGGGCGACGATGGCGTGGCGCAGAATTTCATCAAGACGGTGCGCGGACGCGGTGTGCGTTTCGTCGGCACCCTCGCCAGCACGGAGCCTGCAACAGTCCAGCGGCCGGACCCTGCTGCGGAACAGCCCGTGATCAAGCCCGCCTTTACCCGGCCCTCGATTGCGATCCTGCCATTTCGCCTCGTCGGCTATTCGCAGACCTTCAGCGCCATTGCCGATGCCATCCCGGCCGAGCTTATTTCCTGCCTTTCCAGGCTGCGGTGGCTGACCGTGGTGTCGCGCGGTTCGACGTTCAGGTTCCGCCAGGACGAGCCCGATCTCGCAGCGGTCCACACCGCTCTTGGTGCCCATTATTGCCTGACCGGACTGGTCGAGATTTTCGGCGCCGTCATCGGGATTTCGGTCGAGCTGTCCGACACCCGCAGCGGGGCCGTTATCTGGAGCGAACGGTTCTCCGGCACAGTCAGCGACGTGAATGAAACCAGAAACGATATCGTGACCCATGTGATTTCCGCGTTGGAGCTTCATGTGCCGCTGAACGAGGCAAATCGCGCGCGTCTGCGGCCTACGGAAAACCTGGACGCGTGGAGCATCTATCATCTGGGCCTTCAGCACATGTACCGCTTCAACAGGTCAGATAACCTGATCGCGGCAGCACATTTCGAGCGCGCCACCCTGCTTGAGCCGGGTTTTGCCCGGGCATATGCGGCGCGGTCTTTCACCAGTTTCCAGAACGCGTTCCTCAAATATGCCGAGAACGTGCCGGTTGAGGTCCACAATGCCCGTCTGTTCGCCGAGAAGGCGGTGGAATTGGATCCGGTCGATCCATTCGCGAATTTCACACTCGGCCGGTCGCATTGGCTGGATGGCGAGCCGGAAGACGGGATGCCCTGGATCGACCGCGCCATCAACCTCAGCCCGAATTTCGCCCAGGGATTCTATGCCCACGGCTGGGGCGACGTAATGGCAGGACGCGGCGCGGAGGCGTTGCTGCAGCTTGAAAAGGCGATGTCCCTCAGTCCGCTGGACCCGTTCCTATATGCCATGCAAAGCGCGTGTGGTCTGGCCTATCTGCAACTGGAAGACCTGCCGAACGCCGTGCTCTGGGCGGAGAAAGGTGCGCGCGCGCCGGGCTCACATTTTCTGATCGGCGCCATTGCCGCAATGATCTGCAAAATCAGCGGTCATGACGAGAAAGCAACTCATTGGGCTGCCAATACGAAAAAACGCAGACCGGATGCCTCGATCTCGATGTTCTTTGCCGCGTTTCCTTTCGAAAACGCGCATATCCGGTCCCTGATTGCCGATGCCCTTGTTTCAGTCGGATTTCAGGCGGATTGAAAATCATCCGTCAGTCTTCGGTCGGACCATGACCGCTTGCCGGTCTTCTTGAGGACGCGCCTCCGAAAACACTTCACAAGCACGATGGAGTACGCTTGAACCGTGGTCGGCCTGCCTGCGATGTTCGCAGCGCGAGGCGCCCATCACGCGGTTACCGCGCCGGTTGGATCGCCGCTCATCAATGCCGAGAATTTTCCCGATATGGCCTGCCGCAGCCGCGCGACCTGAGCATCTGGATCACGTCGCGGGCGACGGGTTTGATCGTGTCGGCGTGGCAAGGCCCATCGCACAGGGGCAGGCGATGATCAGGACGGAAACGGCAACCAAAAGCGTGCAAGAGATCCTCGGCTCAGGGCCGAGGATGGCCCACATCAGCGCCGCGAGTACGACGATCACAAGGACGACAGGCACGAAACGCAGGGTGATCTGATCCACAAGGCTTTGGATCGGGAGCCTTGTGCGGCAGATCAGCGTGCCGGTGCCGTTAACCTTGCCGCCGGTGACGGGATCGCCAACGGTCTTGGCGACGAGAAGCGGCTCTCCGGTCAGGATGCTTTGATCGACATCGCTGTCACCTTCCACGACCTCACCATCGGCCGCGACCCGCTCTCCTGCGCGCACAATGAATAGCGGAGCGTTGGTGAGCGTCGCAAGCGGGTGGTCGTGCCGCGCGCCGCCCTCTTCGATGCTGACGGTCGTGCACCGCAGGATATGTTTTGAACAGGAATATTATAGGTTGCGGGCCTCGTTGGTCCGCAGATCGCTACAAGGTGGATTATCATGGTGGTGTGCCGCCCCGGCGCGCAACTGCATCACGGGCCACTCGGCGGAATTCCATTCGGACGCGCCCCGTCGGCTCCGCAGCTATGGCGCCGTCTTGCCAGCCTCCGCAGGATTATCGTCGATGATCTCTGCATCTTCGATCGTGATCCCCTGGTCCACCGGCATGATGGCGTTGGCCCCGGATTTCTCGTTGCC
>JBFFQZ010000018.1:0-18537 GCA_041573235.1 Sulfitobacter sp.
GAGGGCGTCACGCACCGCGCGGGCCATGGCGCGGTCGCCCGATGGCACCGGGTGGCCCGGCGGCTTGAGTGGAGCGTAGAACGCCAGCCGCATCAGGCCGCCAGCAGGCCGCGCAGCCGCCGCGCCAGATGCGCGATGCCGGGCTGCATGGTAAATTCGGCGTGCAACCGCGCGTGCGCGGCCTCGGCCAGCCGGGGGCCCAGCGTGGGGTCCATTGCGACGCGTTGCATCTGGGTGGCAAAGGCCTGCGGATTGTCCTCGCTGAGCAGCCCGTGCACCTCGTGGGTGATGAATTCGGGGATCGCCGAGACCGGGGTCGACAGCATCGGCAGGCGCTGGCTGGCCGCTTCCATCAGCACGTTGGGCAGCCCGTCTCGGTCGCCGTCGGCTGCAATCCGCGAGGGCAGCACGAACAGATCGGCGGCGCGCATGGCACGGATCACCTCGGGCTGATCGCAGGCCCCGCGCCAGGTGATGCGGTCCGCCACGCCCCGCGTCGCCGCGCGCGCGCGCATCTCACCGTCCAGCGCGCCGCCACCGATGTGCGTCCAGTGCCATTCAAGGCCCTCCGGCAGCAGCGCCAGCGCGTCGATCAGCGTGTCAAAGCCCTTTTTCTCGACCAGCCGCCCCACCGACACCATCCGCAGCGGTGCCGCGGCATCGCGCATCTCGCGCATCGGCGCCTCGGGAAACCGCGCGAGGTCGAGCCCGTGATAGACCAGATCGACCCGATCGCGCCGGTCGGCCAGCGCTTGCAGGTGCTCGGCCCCGAACCGGGTGCAGGTCGCGCCAAAGGCGGCACCGTGGCTCGCCTCCGACAGTTTCTCGCGCAACTCCCACTCGGGCGAGGTCCAGATGTCCTTGGCGTGGGCCGAGAAGGACCATGGAAGCCCGCGCAGGATCGCGGCATAGCGCGCCACGGACGCGGGCGTGTGCAGGAAATGCGCGTAGAGCCCCTCGAGGTCGTCCGGCGCCTCATGCGCCAGCACACAGGCCTGGCCCCAGCGGCGGCGGCGGTTGGCGGTGTCGTCGCGCGCCAGATCGCGCGCATACGCCTCGGCGGCGGCGTCGAATCCGGGCAGCGCACAGACGGCGCCCATGGCCGCATGCACCCGCCGCGGCTCTGCGTGCAGGTACTCGGGCAGATACCGCACCTGCGCGCGCAGGCGATCATGCAGCGGGTGGGTCTTGGCATCGGTGGGGTGGCGCAGCGACCACAGGTCAAAGCGGAGGCCCGCGTCTTCCAGCGCCACAAGCTCCTGCGCGATAAAGGTTTCGGACAGGCGTGGCCAGCCTTTTACCACGACGGCAAGTTTCGGCATCTGCTAGTCCCTTTTCATCAGGGCGCGGCCCCTTTCGACGACTACATCCAGACCATCCAGCAGCCCGTCGGCCCCGGCCTGCGATGGCTTGCGTTGGCTTGGCAGGCGGCGGATCGCCTTGATCATCGCCTCAGGCGTCATGCCATCGCGCGTCTCGTCCAGCATCTGCACCAGACCCAGCTCTTCGGCGCGGTTGGCGCGTATCCATTGTTCCAGCCGGGGCACGGTGCGCGGCACGATGACCGCGCGCTGATCAAAGCTCAGCACTTCGCAGAAGGTGTTGTAGCCGCCCATGCAGACGACGCCCTGTGCGCCGGCAAACAGGGCCTCGATCCGGCTGTCGAAGCCGGTGGCCACGACGCGCCCGTTCAGCCGCGCCACCCGCGCGTCCAGCGCATCGCGCGTGTCGCCTGACAGGAACGGGCCATAGACCAGCATCGCCTTCGGCTCCAGCGTCGGATCGGCATCGTAGGCATCCAGAACCAGTGACACCATCGCGGCCCCGTCACCGCCGCCACCGGGGGTGATCAGGACGTAAGGTTCGTCCGGGACATCGGCGGCGTCGGTCACTTCGCGGCGCAGATAGCCGGTATAGTGCATCCGCGCGCGCGTGGCCTCAGAAAACGGCAGCCCCTTTGTCGGATCATAGAAATCTTGCGTCCCATAGACCCAGAATTCGTCGTAATACGCCTCTGCCGCCTCGACGGCCCCCTTGCGGGCCCATTCCGCAGCCAGCACATCCGGCTCGTCCAGAACATCGCGCAGGCCTAACACGATGCTGCAATCGCCCCGCGCCTGCAGCCACTCAAGCGTCGGCAACAGTTCGCCGCGAAATCCCGTCGGTTCCTTGTCGACGATCAGCAGGTCGGGGTTGTAGCGCTCGACCGCCGACGCGATCAGCCCGGCACGCAGGTTGGTGGTGGCGTCGATGTCCAGCCCCAGCGTCGAGCTGATGTAGGACCCGTCAGGCAGTTTGGTCACGCCGGGCAGGCGGATGTGATCCACCCGTTCGGGGAAGGTAAAGCGCCCGGCGACGGGCGATCCCGTCAGGATGATGGCCGACGCCTTGTCGTCCCCCGCCGTCAGCGCCGAGGCCAGCGCGCGGGACCGTCGCAGGTGCCCCAACCCGAAGGTGTCATGGCTGTAGAGCATGACACGGCGCGAGGGCGCGCGTTCTGTGGCATGAAGAATGGCATTCTGCGGCATACGTGGTCTTTCCGTCTGCTGGCGGCTCAAAGCCTCAGGTCGCTGCCTGATTTGCCAAAAATTCCCTTTATGTCGTACAGCACCGCACCCGGTTTGCCATAGGCGCGGATCGCGTCCGATCCCTGCGCGACGAATTCCTTGTGTCCCACGGCGATGATGACCGCGTCATAGGTGCCCGCCTGAGGGGTGTCCACGGCCGAGACACCGTGCTCTGCACGCAACCGCTCGGATCCGACCCAGGGGTCATGCACCTCGGCGTCGACTGCGTAATCGCGCAGCTCCGCCACGATGTCGGCGACCCGCGTGTTGCGCGTGTCGGTACAATTTTCCTTGAACGTATAGCCCAGGATCAACACCCGCGCCCCGCGCACGCCGACGTCACGCTTGATCATCGCCTTGATCAGCGTCTGCGCCACATGCGCACCCATCTGGTCGTTGATCCGCCGCCCCGCGAGGATCACCTGCGGGTGATAGCCCAACTGTTCGGCACGGTAAGTAAGGTAATATGGATCGACCCCGATGCAGTGCCCGCCCACCAGGCCGGGGCGGAACGGCAGAAAGTTCCACTTGGTCCCCGCCGCCTCGAGCACTTCCAACGTGTCGAGACCCAGCCGCTCGAAGATCAGCGCGAATTCGTTGACCAGCGCGATGTTCAGATCGCGCTGCGTGTTCTCGATCACCTTTGCGGCCTCTGCCGTGGCGATCGAGGAGGCGCGGTGTAGGCCCGCCTTCACCACTGGGGCATAGATCGCTTCGACCCGGTCCAGCGTCTCGTCGTCCTGGGCCGCGATGATCTTGATCACGTTTTCCATGGAGTGTTCGGCATCGCCGGGGTTCACCCGCTCGGGGCTGTAGGCCAGCTTGATCTGCTGGCCCGCCTGAAGGCCGCTGCCCGCGGCAAGCGCCGGACCGCAGACATCCTGCGTGACGCCCGGATAGACGGTGCTTTCCAGCACCACCAGCGCGCCATCGGTGAGATGTGGCGCGATGCTGGCACAGGCGCCCAGCACCGGACCCAGATCGGGGGCCTTGGCATCGGTGATGGGGGTGGGCACGGCAATGATGAACGCTGTGACGCCTGCCAGATCGGCCGCCTCATGGGAAAACCGCGCCGTGGTGGCCGCGACCTTTTCGTCGGCGATCTCGCCATTCGGGTCGCTGCCTGCGCGCAACGCCGCAATCACCGGCGGGTGTATGTCGAACCCCAGCACGTCGCGGCCCGCCCGCGCCAGCGCCAGCGTCAGCGGCAATCCCACATAGCCAAGCCCCAGAACGGCAATACGGTCATCGGAGGCGGTAGCAATCATGGCGTCGTCCTTGGGCTGCGGGAGAAAGGTATTGCAAAAAAGCCGCCCGTGTCCCGCTATGGCACAAAACGCAGACCCATGTAAAATGCCGATCCACCCGCATGACCGGCCCGATTACCCCAAATGGCGTCTGTCCGGACAATTGCAATGCCATTGCGTTATGCCTACCGTCGCAAAAGGGCCGCGCGCCACGCGTGGTGGACGAACGGGGACGTTTTTCTTGATGCTATATCGTATTCTTCTGGCGGTTTTGATTTCACTCATTTTGAACGGCGCGGTGCCTGCGCAAGCGCAAAGCCTGTACAACCTGACAGGCCGCTCCGACGCCGGGGCCGCGTCATCGGCCTCTGCGGAACAAAGCCTGGCCGCCACGCTTCGCCAGGCTGCCGAAGACGGGGTCGGCATCATTGTCATCGACGCCGAGGGAAAGGTGATCACCAAGGCGGGGTCCCGGCCGCAGAGCGTGGCGAACGCATCCCCCACGGTCGAGGATTACTCCAACCTGATGAAGGCGCAGGAGACCGCCGACCAGATCCGCGACACGCTGATCCAAAGGCTGCGCGATCTGCCTGTCGCGCTGGCCGAAGTCGCCTATATCCTGCGCGCGGCCTCGCCCGACGGAACCATATTCCTGTTCGTCTGGGTTCTTATGATGTGCCTGCTTCTGTTCGGCGCGGGCGTGGTGGTCGAACGCGAGCTGTTCGGAAAGCGCTTTGCCCGGCGCTTCGTGGTGGCACGGGTGGCCGAAAACCCCACCGGCTATGCCGAAAAGATGCCATTTCTGGTGTTTCGTTTCGTGGTGGGGGTGCTGGGCATCCTCGTGTCGATGGCGGTGGCATATGTGTTGGGCGTCCTGCTGTTTCCGCCGCTCGAAGACAGCGCGGTACAGTTCACCGTCACGCTGATCAACGTCGGCTATTTCTGCTGCCGCTTCGTGGCGGGGCTGTGGCGGATGATCTTGTCGCCGTTCCTGTCGCAATACCGCATCCCGAAATTTTCGGATCGTGACGCCAAGCGACTGCATCGCTGGTTCTGGATCGTCGGCAGCTTTGACATCTGCGCCATCCTGTTCGGCGTCTGGATCGGAGAGCTTGGGCTGAACTATGATGTCTATGCCTTTTTTGCCGCGGCCCTGTCGGGCATCGTGGTGCTGCTCAATTTCCTCATGGTGCTGGTCAACCGGCGCGCCATCTCGAACGCGCTGCGCAATGGCAAGGAGCCGGCCGAATGCAGCCTGCTGACCCGCGTGCTGTCGCGGGCCTGGGGGCCTGCTGTGGTCTTCTACATGATCTTTGCCTGGGTTGAACTGACCATCGACCTGGTGCTGGAAAACCCCAGCTCGATTCCGTTGATCGCGGGGGCCTACGGCATTCTGATCTCGATCATCGTGGTATACGGTGTGGTCAATTTCATCATCGAACGGGGGTTCGCGCGCGCCCGTGTCCTGCGCCTGCTGCGCGAACAACAGGACGAACACGAGGCCGCCGAGCGCGCGCGTCATGCGGCCGCGGCACTGGCGCGCCGCCTGCGGCAGGAGGACGGCCCGGATCCCGATGACGATGACACGGGCGACGACACGGGCCCGCTGGTCGATGGCGCCGATCGCCCGGCATTGGGTCTGGATGCGTCCCGGCCCCTCCGGATGGCGACCCCCACGCGTGAACAGATCGCGGCAGCCGAAAGTGAAATGCGCTCGGCTGCGGCAGAGGAACGCGACGAGCCTGTCCGCGTGCTCAACAGTTTCGAAGCTCTTGCGCGACGGGTGGCAGGCATTCTGGCCTTTGTCGCAGGGGCCTACGCGTTCTTCTATATCTGGGACAACGATGGCGCGCGCATGGTGGAATCGGCCATCGACCGGCTGCTCGACATCATGGTCATCATCTTCATCGGCTATATCGTCTATCATGCCTTCCGGATCTGGATCGACACAAAGATCGCGGAAGAGAGCGGCGACGAGGAAGAAGGCGAGCTGGGTGACGAAGGCGGCGGCTCTTCCGCCTCGCGGCTGGCCACGCTGCTGCCGCTGTTCCGCAATTTCACCCTGATCGTGGTGGTGGTCAGCATCGTGCTGATCATCCTGATGGAGGTCGGCATCAACGTGGGCCCCCTGTTTGCCGGTGCCGGGATCGTCGGCGTGGCTGTCGGCTTCGGCTCTCAGGCGCTGGTGCGCGACATCTTCGCCGGAGCATTCTTTCTGTTCGACGATGCCTTCCGCAAGGGCGAGTATCTGGATGTCGGTGGCGTGAAGGGCACGGTCGAGAAGATCTCGGTCCGGTCGTTCCAGCTGCGTCACCACCTGGGCGCGCTGCACACCATTCCCTTCGGCGAGTTGCAGGTGATGAGCAACTATTCGCGCGACTGGGTGATGATGAAACTGCCCCTGCGGGTGACCTATGACACCGATGTGGAAAAGGTCCGCAAGCTGATCAAGAAGCTGGGCCAGGAATTGTTGGAGGATCCGGTGATCGGCGGCGACTTCCTGCAACCGCTGAAATCGCAGGGCGTGATCGAAATGCAGGACAGCGCGATGATCATCCGGGTCAAGTTCATGACGAAACCGGGCGATCAATGGGTGATCCGCAAGAAGGTCTATGAAAAGATCCGCGCATTGTTCGAACGCGAGGGGATCAAGTTCGCGCACCGCGAAGTCACGGTGCGGCTTGCGGAGGGCCAGGTGTCGGACCTGACCGAAGAGCAAAAGCGCGAAGTGGCCGCCGCCGCCCATGCCTCGATCGAAGAAGAGGTGATGGACGAAGCCGCGAACGGCGGTGATGACCGCTAGCTCTTGATCAAAGGGAACGGCCCGCTACTTCCGGTCAGTACTGTAGAAATTGACCGGAGACAGAAATGACAGATTTCAACACGCCCTCGCGGCGCCAGTTCCTGTTTACCACAGCGGCAGCCGGGGGCGCCGTCACGATCCTGCCTTTCGCCGCGCGTGCGGCGGGCCACGGCGCCGACACCTTCGAGACGCCCGCCGGGCCGATCACGATCACGCCGGTGGCGCACGCCTCCTTCGTGGCACAGACGCCCGTCGGCGTGATCTATGTCGATCCGGTGGGCGGCGCGGATGCCTATGCGGCATTCGAACCCGCGGACCTGATCCTGATCACCCATGAGCATGGCGACCACTACAACCAGGACACGCTGGACGGGATCGTGGGCGAAGGCACGCAGATCATCGCGAACCCGGCGGTCCATGCGATGTTGCCAGAGGCGATGCAGGCGCAGGCAAGCGCCGTTGAGAACGGCGGCATCGCGATGTTCGGCAGTCTGGGTATCGACGCGATCCCGGCCTACAACACCACCGAAGAGCGCAAGAACTTTCACCCCAAGGGCCGCGACAACGGCTATGTGCTGAACTTCGAAGGGTTCCGCATGTATGTCTCGGGCGATACCGAGGACATCCCGGAGATGCGCGCGCTTGAAGATATCGACCTGGCCTTCGTCTGCATGAACCTGCCGTTCACCATGGACGCGAAAGCGGCCGCCGCTGCGGTGACGGAGTTCAAGCCGAGCTATGTCTACCCCTATCACTACCGCGGTCGCGACAACGGCACGCAGGATCCACAGGCGTTTGCCGACATGGTCGGCGAGGGCATCGAGGTGAAGATGGGCGGCTGGTACGGCTGATACCGGCGCACCTATGAATTCGCGAAAGGGGGCGTTCCACGCCCCCTTTTTCGTGGCGGTTCTGTCCGGGATCCGGTGCTAGCTGCTGTAGGGGTCCAGCGAAGTCCGCAATCCGTCGCCGAGGAAGTTGAACGCCAAAACGACCACGATGATGGGCAGCATGGGGATCGCGGTCCACGGATAAATCTCGATGCTCGCGAGGTTTTGCGCATCGTTGAGCATCACCCCCCAGGACACCGCGGGCGCCCGCAGCCCGAGCCCCAGAAAGCTAAGCGCCGTTTCACCCAGGATCATGGCCGGGATCGACAGGGTCGCGCTGGCGATCAGGTGGCTCATGAAGTTCGGCAGCAGGTGTCGGCGGATCACCCGCCCCGGCCGCGCGCCCATCATCTCGGCGGCGCGCACGTACTCCTCCTCGCGCAGCGACAGGAACTTGGCCCGGACCGCCCGCGCAAGGCCGGGCCAGTCGAGAATGCCGAGGATGATCGAGATGATGAAGAAAACCGCCACCGGCCCCCAGTTCGACGGCACCGCCGCCGACAGCGCCAGCCACAGGGGCAATTCCGGCAGCGAGCGCAGGATCTCGATGGCGCGGTTGATGATCCAGTCGGTCTTGCCCCCGAAATACCCCGCCAGCGCGCCAAAGAAGATGCCCAGGGTAAAACTGACCGTTATGCCGATCAGCCCGACGGTCAGCGACAGCTGCGCGCCATAGAGAATGCGGCTAAAGACGTCGCGGCCCAGACGGTCCGAGCCCCACAGGAACACGGTGGCGCCCTGCGGTGCGCAAAACAGCCGCGTGTTCGACGGGATCAGCCCGAACATCCTGTAGTCCGACCCCTCACAGAAGAATTCCAGCGGCATCGGTGTGCCGGTGTCTTCGGTATAGCGCCAGCGATAGTTGACCAGATCTGCCTCGGCCGTCGTGGGATAGACGAAGGGACCGATGAATTCGCCCTCATGCCACAGGTTGATCTCTTGCGGCGGGTGATAGAGGTAATCCGCGCTGCGTTCATTGGCGGTATAGGGCGCGATGAAGCCGGCTATGGGCAGGATCAGGTAGCACAGCAGCAGGAACAGCCCTGAAATCAGCCCCAGGCGGTGTCGTTTGAATTTGCGCCAGATCAGGACATAGCCGGGGGCGTCGAACTCGGCACGCTCCAGCGCCGAGAGGTCGTTCCCATCGGTCCAGGGGCGGGTGTCGACAAAGCGGTTGGAGGGTTGGGTGCTCATGTCGGGCGTCCTCCCATGCGGATGCGGGGATCGAGCAGCACCAGCAGCAGGTCTGAAATCATCGTTCCGATCAGCGTCAGCAGCGCCACGAACATCAGCACGAAGGCGGCAAGGAACTGGTCCTGCGATTTCAGCGCGGTCAGCAGGTAGGGGCCGATGGTCTGCAGGCCCAGCACGACGGACACCAGCACCGACCCCGACACCATCGCGGGCAGCAGGTTGCCGATGTCGGCCACGAAGGGGTTGAAGGCCACGCGCAGCGGATATTTGCGCAGCATCTTGCTGGGCTTCATGCCCTTGGCGATGGCGGTCTCGACGTAGGGTTTGCCGAGCTCATCAAGCATGTTGGCCCGCAGGCGCTGCATCATGGCCGCCGCACCGCTCGTGCCGATCACGAAGGTCGGCACGATCAGGTGCAGCAGGATCGACTTGACCTTCTCCCACGACATCGGTTCGCCCTCCAGCGCGGGATCCATCATGCCGCCGATGGGCAGGTCGAAATACTTGTGCCCGTAATAGAACAGCATCAGCGCCAGCAAAAAGTTCGGAGTGGCCAGCCCCAGATACCCCACGAAGCTTGAGCTGTAGTCGATCCATGTCTCGGATTTCGCCGCCGCCAGCACACCCAGCGGCAGCGCGACGACATAGACGAACAGCACCGCGGCGAGGTTGATCAGCACCGTGAGCCAAAGCGCTTCGCCGACGATCTCGGCCACGGGGCGGTCAAATTCGAACGACCAGCCGAAATTGCCCTGTACCAGTCCGAAGAACCCCTGTGGGCCGGGGGCAAAGCCGACCCAGATCAGATATTGCTCCCAAATGGGGCGGTCCAGCGCATATTCGCGGCGCAGGAATTCCGCCTTGGCCACGCCTTCGGCCTGTCCGGTCGCCCGCAGCTCGGCGATCTGGTTGCTCAGGTAATCGCCCGGCGGCAGATTGATGATGACAAACACCAGGATCGACACGACCCAAAGCGTCAACAGCATCGTGACAAAGCGGCTGACCGCATAGCGCAGGAACATCATTGGCTCACCTGTTGGGATGCGTCGTCGAAAAAGAATTCATCCATCCGGTGGATGCCGAAATGCGCGCCCGGATCATAGGCCCAGATCGCCTCTTGCGGTACATTGCGAAGGTGGCGCGACACGACGACGGGTTGCGGGGCCCCTTGCAGGATTCCGATGCCGAATTGCTGATCGGCGTGGATATCCAGCATCTCCTCCCAGATTGCGCGCCGCTTTTCGGTGTCATCGGTGTGCGCCCAGTCCCAGTTGAGCTGCAGCAGGCGCTGGGCGGCGGGTTCATCGGGTTCTTCCCCGGACTCTCCGCGGGTCTGGAAATGCTGGCCCCACATGGGCCAGGCAAAGAATTCCTGCTGCGTCGGTGCTAGGTACTGCGGAGACGTCTCGGGTCGGGGCAGGCCATTGTCCCAGCCCAGCCAGACACCCGCCATGCCGAGCCCCGCATAGATCCGGTTGCGCAGGATGTCGCGGTCCAGCGGCCGCATGATCAACCGGATGCCCAGATCGCGCCAGGTGTCGGTGATGATGGCCAGCGCGTTCTCTTCTTCCTGTCGCTCGCCCGCGGTTTCGACCACGAATTCCATCGGTCGGCCGTCGGGCAGGCGGCGCAGACCGTTCGGCGTCCGCTCGGTCAGGCCCATCTCATCCAGCAACCGGTTGGCGCGGTCCAGATCCATCCCGGACCACGCGTTGAGATTTTCGGGATCGTGCAGCGGGCTTTGCGGCAGGGCGGTCATGCCGCCTTCGTCTGCCAGCCCGAAATACAGCGCGCGGTTGATCATGCGCCGGTCTATGCCGAGACTGAGCGCCCGGCGGAACCGCACGTCGCGCATCACCGCACGCCACACCGGGTCCGCGAAGTTCAGGTTGGGATAGATCGCGATCTGGCTTGCCGCGCCGTTGGCCCACAGCAGGGTGCGGTAGTTGCCGCCGTCGAATTCGCCTTTCTTCAGGATCGCCACGTCGCGGAAATCAAGGCCGCGCGCCTGCAGGTCGACTTCACCCGCGTTGGCCTTGGCCGCGATCAGACCGCCGCCGACCACCGTCATCTCTACCACGTCGATATAGGGCAGCTGCACGCCCCTGCTGTCGATGCGGTGAAAATAGGGGTTGCGCACGAACACGTTACGCGAGGCGTTAGCTTCTGTGGCATTCAGCCAGGGCTGCAATGTCGGCTGGTCGGGATTGTCGAACTTGTACATGTTGTCGCGCTTGTTGTGCAGCGCGGCCCAGCTCTTGACGCGGGCGCTTTCGACTTCCTGCGCAAGGAAATCGGGATCGGCGAAATCGGCGTGAAACTGCCTGAGGTAATGTGCCGGGCGATAGATGAACGGCGGGCTGGCCTGTGCCAGCAGCGGCAGGAAGGAGGGGTTTGGCGTCGGCCATTCGAACACTACAGTGTGCGGGTCGGGAAATGTCACGGTGCCGCGCGCACCGTCCACGATCATCCATTCGGGCGGCCCGCTGGGGGTGATCTCCTCATTCAGCACGACCTTTTCCCACCAATAGCGGAAATCCTCCGAAGTGAACGGCGCCCCGTCGGACCAGCGGTGGCCGGGGCGCAGGTGCAGCGTGAACTTGCGTTCCCCTTCTACGGTGACGTCGCGCAGTATGTCGGGCTGGATGCTGTAGTCCGACGCGTAGCCCACCAGCCGGGCATAGCCATAGACGACCATCTGCCGGATGTCCTTGGAGCGCGAGACCAGCGTGCGCAACGTTCCGCCCTGGCGGCCAAAGGCGCGGCCCTTGGCCTCAAGGTCGACGACAAGCGGCGTCTGCGGAATGCGTTCCTGCGCGGCGGGCAGGGCGCCGGTGCCGACCTCGGTGGCCCAGAACGACGTCTCCTGCAAGGGCGGCACCTGGGCCAGCGCGGGCGTCGCGATCAACGCCAGCGGCAGCAGCAGTTTCAGAAGTCTACGCATGGCATCGCACCCTGTGTCCTGGCTCCAGCTCCCGAAGGGCGGGGGCCTGCGTGCCCTCGAAACGGAACATCTCGGGCCAGGTCGCCGGGCTGCCTGCGCCCTTGGCCACCAGATCAAGGTCAATGGGCCGGTCGATGTCCGGCTCGGGCTGTGCGGCAATCAGGGCCTTGGTGTAGGGGTGCTGCGGATTGTAGAACAGCGTGTCCGGCGGCGCTTGTTCGACGATCACGCCGCCGCGCATCACCGCGACCTCGTCGGCGATCCGCGCCACCACGGCCAGATCGTGGCTGATGAACAGGTAACTCAGGCCCGCCCGGTCCCGGATCTCTTCCAGCAGGCCCAGGATCTGGTCCTGCACCGACACATCCAGCGCCGAAGTCGGCTCGTCGCAGACCAGCAACTGCGGGTCCAGTGTCAGCGCGCGGGCGATCGACAGCCGCTGCCGCTGGCCGCCC
This sequence comes from Sulfitobacter sp., assembly GCA_041573235.1. GTDB lineage: Bacteria > Pseudomonadota > Alphaproteobacteria > Rhodobacterales > Rhodobacteraceae > Sulfitobacter. The sequence continues at coordinate 12,101 of JBFFQZ010000018.1, forward strand.
GAAAAGGCATGAGGATAGCGCGGTAGCATGTCGGGGCTCAGCCCGACCATGCGGATCATCTCGGCGATCTTGTCGCGGCGGTCGCGGCGGGTGCCGATGCCGTGGATCTCCATCGGCTCCATTAGCGCGTCCTGCACCCGCATGCGCGGGGAAAGCGATGAGTAGGGGTCCTGAAACACCATTTGCGCCTCGCGCTTGAACAGGCGGCGCTGGCCCGCGTCCATCTGGTGCACCTTGATCGGCGCCTCGCCCGCGCGGGCCGAAAACAGCACCTCGCCGCCGGGGTCGGGCGCAGTCGCACCCAGGGCGACGCGCGCGCAGGTCGTCTTGCCCGATCCGCTTTCGCCCACCACGGCCAGTGTCTTGCCGCGGGGCAGCTGCAGGTCCACGTCTTGGCAGGCGGTGATCGTGACCGGCTTGCGCCAGCCGCCCGAGCGCATGGTAAAGCTTTTGGTGACGCCGCGGATGTCGAGGATCAGATCGCTGGGCGGCGACACCCGCGCGGGTTTTGCCACCTTGGGGATCATCGGGGCGGCGGCAAACAGCTTTTGCGTATAGCCATGCGCGGGCGCCGAAAGCACGTCACGGGCACTGCCCGCCTCCATCACGCGGCCCTTGTTCAGCACGACCACCCGGTCGGCCATGTTCGCCACCACGCCCAGATCGTGGGTCACCAGGATCACCGCCATGCCGGTCTCGCGTTGCAGATCCCTGATCAGCCCCAGCACCTGCGCCTGTGTCGTCACATCCAGCGCTGTCGTCGGTTCGTCGGCTATCAGCAGATCGGGCTGAGATACCATCGCCATGGCGATCATTGCGCGCTGGCGCATGCCGCCCGACATCTCGAAGGGATAGCTGCGCCAGGCCCGCTCGGGGTCGGCAAATCCCACCCGTTCGAATTTGGCCAGCACGCGTTTCTTGATGTCGCTGCTTCCCAGGTCCGTGTGCAGATGCAGCACCTCGGCGACCTGGTTGCCCAGACGGTGCAGCGGCGACAGCGATCGCATCGGCTCCTGAAAGATCATCGAAATGCGGTCGCCGCGCAGGCCGCGCAGCGCCCGGTCGGATGCCTGCAACAGATCCGACGTCTTGCCCGCGTGCGTATAGTTGATCACCCCGCCGCGCAGCTGCGCCGCCCCCGGCAGGATGCGCAGCACGGCCCGGCAGGTCAGCGTCTTGCCCGATCCGCTTTCGCCAACCAGCGCCAGCGTCTGACCCTTGTCCACGCAAAAGCTCACATCCTCGACCACCGGCGCGGCCGAGCCGAAGCCCACGGTAAGTGATTGTACCTCCAGAAGCGGCATATCTACCCCTTGTCCATTGCTGGGAGTGAACGCGATAACGCTCCCGGCGGCAAGCGGTCAGACGACTACAATTGCATTGCGTTGTGATATTTTGGCGCGGGAGCGGGTCTTGCGCCGATGGATTTTACGTTTCTCCGGCCCCTGGGCGCGGCGCCGAGCGCGCGAAACGCGGCTGTGATCGATCTGAAGATGGCCCCTGCCTTCGGCGCGGTCTGTAAAACCGGCGGCGGAGTTGCTATGTCTCGGGGAACTCACCAAAGGAAGATGCAATGACCCGTCTTGATCTGTTCATTGGCCGCATGGTGTCACAGCGCGCGTGTATCGACCGCGCGGTGGCGTTGACCGCCGACATGCCCGGCCCTGTTTTCGAGCTTGGCCTCGGGAATGGCCGCACCTTCGATCATATCCGTGACCGGGTGAAGAACCGCGACATTTACGTGTTTGAGCGCGCGGTCGCTTCGCACCCGTCGAGCACCCCAGCCGCAGACCAGCTTGTGCTGGGCGATGTGTTCGAGACTTTGCCGATGATGCTGGAACGCCTCGGTCCCACGGTCAGCTTTGCCCACGCCGACCTGGGCGGTCACGACCTGCAGAAAAACGACGCATTTGCCCGCGAGATTTCACCGCTGGTTGAGGCGATACTGGCGCCGGGGGGCATCATGGTGTCCAGCGACCGGATGTATTTCGACACGCTGGTCGAGTTGTCACTCCCCGAAGACGCCCTTCCGGAACGCGCATTCATCTATCAAAAACAGGGCTGAAGCGCTCTTTTCCCTCTCTTGACCCGACCGTCGCCACGTGCGCCTGAACTTTGGGTTGCACCCTTTTGCCGGTCGGCATACCTTGAGTTCAACTTTGCGAAACGGTGTTTTGCACTGTGGAATAGTATCCTTGGGGAGAGGATGTCTCGTGACCATGGCCAATGATGCCGCCTTGACAGCAACGATGCCCGGTGCGGCACCGACAGACGGTGCGGCCGGTGCAGGTGCTTCCAGCGCGCTTCTGATGGGGGCCAGCAGGGGCTGTCACATCGCCCGCCCCGAGCGTCTTTGCGGCAGCGACCGGGCCCGCAAACCCATGCCCCACGGCCTGGCGGTGGGGTCATGACCGACCGCAAGTTCGCCAATACGCTCGCCCGCGGTCTTGGGGTTCTGCGGGCCTTCCGGGCCAGCGACAACGGCCTGACCCATGCGCAGATCGCCGAGCGAACAGGCCTGCCCAAGCCCACCATCTCACGGCTGACCTATACCCTGTGCGAGCTGGGATATCTCAGCCACGGGGCGCGCAACGACCGATTTCGCCTCGGTCCCGCCGCGATCGTGCTGGGGTCGGTCGCCAGTCAGGCGGTTGCCTTCGTCGACATGGTCGATGACGCCATGCAAGAGCTTGCCGACAGCACCGCGACGCTGGCGCTCATCGCCGTGCGCGATGGCGATCGGATGATGCTGTTGCGCACGTGGCGGCCCGCGACGGCCTCGACCATCTGGCTCGAACCCGGCCACCGCATTCCACAGCACGGCTCGTCGTCGGGCATGGCGGTTCTGGCCGCGCTCGACAATGAACGCTTTGAAGCACTGCTGCCCGACGACGATCTGAGCGCCTTTCGTCAGGAAGGCTATAGCCAGCTGGTCGGCCGCGGGTTTGCCATTGCACCTGACGATGTCCGGTTCGCATCCACCGTGAACGCGGTCAGCGTGCCGTACCACGCAGGCGAATTCGGCGAAGCCGTCGCCTTCACCTGCGGTGCCCATCCCGCCGATCTGCCCCGCTCCCGCATGGAGCAGGAGGTCGGCCCCGCCCTGCACGCCCTCGTCCGGGCGCTCGAAACTCGGACGGGCCGCGCCCCTGCGCTGGCCCGTCGCTGAAGAAAGGAAACATCATGTCAGATCCCGTAAGTTACGAGACCGAAGGCGATATTGCCATCGTGACCATCCGCAACCCACCTGTGAACGCGCTCAGCCAGGCCGTGCGCCAGGGCCTCGCGGATGCCATGGACCGCGCCGAGGCCGACGACGGCATCCGTGCCGCGCTGATCCTGGGCGAGGGGCGTGCCTTTATCGCGGGGGCCGACATCACCGAATTCGGCAAACCGCCGATGGAGCCGAACCTGCCCGACCTGTGCACCCGGATCGAAGCCTCGCCGCTGCTGGTCGTGGCGTCGATGCACGGCGTGTCGCTGGGCGGGGGGCTTGAGGTCGCGCTGGGCTGTCACTACCGCGTCGCGCAACCGAACGCCCGCGTGGGTCTGCCCGAAGTGCACCTGGGCATCCTGCCCGGTGCGGGCGGCACCCAGCGCCTGCCGCGCGTGGCCGGTGCGCAGAACGCGGTCGAGGCAATCACGACGGGCCGCCACATCAAAGCCCCCGAGGCGCTTGAGATGGGGATCGTAGACAAGATCGAAGAGGGCGATCCGCGTGCGGTCGGGCTGGCCTATACGCAGGCGCTGCTGGCCGAGGGTGCACCCCGCTGCCCGGTCAGCGAACTGCCCGCGCCCGCGCCGATCGACTGGGATGCGACCTATGATGCGGTGCTGAAAAAGGGCCGGGGCCAGATCAGCCCGGCCACTGCCGTGCGCGCGGTTCAGGCCGCGTCCGAGCTGCCCTTCGAAGAGGGCATGAAGCGCGAGCGCGAACTGTTCATGGAGCTGATGGATACCGATCAGCGCAAGGGGCTGATCCACGCGTTCTTCAACGAGCGCGCGGTGTCGAACCTGCCCGAGATCAAGGGCGTCGCGCCCCGCCCGCTTGACGCGCTGGGCGTCATCGGCGGCGGCACCATGGGCGCGGGCATCGCCACGGCCGCGCTGCTGGCGGGCATGACCGTGGTGCTGATCGAAACCGGCACCGAACAGGCCGAGGCCGCTCGCGCCCGCATCGAAGGCAACCTGCAAGGCGCGCTGAAGCGCGGCAAGATCACCCGCGATCAGTTCGACGCGCTGACCCGGCAGGCGCTGACCGTGGCCACCGAATACGACACCCTCGGCGACGTGGACATCGTGATCGAAGCCGTGTTCGAGAGCATGGACGTCAAGAAAGAGGTCTTTGCCAAGCTCGATGCCGTGTGCAAACCGGGGGCTGTGCTGGCCTCGAACACGTCCTATCTGGACATCAACGAAATCGCAGGGGCCACGTCGCGCCCCGCGGACGTCATCGGGCTGCACTTCTTTTCGCCCGCGCATGTGATGAAGCTGCTGGAAGTGGTCGTGGCCGATGCCACCGCCACGGACGTCACCGCGACCGGTTTCGCGCTGGGCAAGAAGCTGGGCAAGGTGTCGGTCCGGGCGGGCGTCTGCGACGGGTTCATCGGCAACCGGATCCTAAACGTCTACCGCACCTGTGCCGACCACATGGTGCTGGATGGTGCATCACCCTATCAGATCGACCGTGCGTTGGTTGATTTCGGCTTTGCCATGGGGCCGTTCGCCGTCTCCGACCTTGCCGGGCTCGACATCGGCTGGGCCACCCGCAAGCGCAAGGCGCCGCACCGCCACCCCGCCGAACGCGTGCCGACCTATCTCGACAAACTTTGCGAGCAGGGGCATTTCGGACAGAAGACCGGCGAGGGACTGTATGTCTATGAAAAGGGCAAACGCGGCGGCACGCCGAACCCCAAGGTGTCCGAGCTGATCGCGGCCGAACGGGCGTCGCTTGGTATTACGCCACGTGATTTTACCGATCAGGAGATTGTCAGGCGCTACATGTGTGCCATGGTGAACGAGGCCGCCAAGGTCGTGGAGGAAGGCATCGCGCAGCGCCCGCTTGACGTCGATATGACATTGCTCTTCGGCTACGGCTTTCCGCGCTACTGGGGCGGTCCGCTGAAATGGGCGGACATCGTCGGGCTGCCCGCGGTGCTCGCGGATATCGAGACCTACGCGAAGGAGGATGCCTGGTTCTGGCAACCCTCCGCGCTGCTGAAGGACCTTGTGGCCGATGGCCGCAGTTTTGATGACTTGAACCGACCCGCCTCCAAGTGACGCGGCAAGAAGATTTGGAAAGGAAGACCCGATGGACCTGAGCTATTCAGACGAAGAAAAAGCCTTTCGCGATGAAGTGCGTGCGTTTCTCGACGAAAAAGTGACCCCCGACCTCAAGGACAAGGTGCGCGGCAAGGGTGAACTGACCAAGGCCGACATGGAGAACTGGCACGCCACGCTGAACGCGCGCGGCTGGCTGGCGCCCAACTGGCCAAAGAAATTCGGCGGGGCCGAATGGAACGCCGTGCAAAAGCACATCTTCGAGGAAGAAGCCGCCGCGGCCTCCGCGCCACGCATCGTGCCCTTCGGCCTTGGCATGCTGGCGCCCGTTTTGCAGAAATTCGGCTCGCAGGAGCAGTGCGACTATTGGCTGCCGCGCATCCTGTCCGGCGAAGACTGGTGGTGCCAGGGCTATTCCGAGCCGGGCGCAGGATCTGACCTTGCGTCGCTGAAAACCACCGCCGTCAAGGACGAGAGCGGCGAGTTCTACATCGTGAACGGGCAAAAGACCTGGACCACGCTGGGCCAGCACGCGAACATGATCTTCTGCCTCGTGCGCACCGACAAGGACGTCAAGCAGCAGGAAGGCATCTCGTTCCTGTTGATCGACATGGACACGCCGGGCATCGAGGTACGCCCGATCATCCTGCTGGACGGCACCCATGAGGTGAACGAAGTCTGGTTCACGGATGTGAAGGTGCCGGTCGAGAACCTGGTGGGCGAAGAGAACAAGGGCTGGACCTATGCCAAGTACCTGCTGACCCATGAACGCACCAACATTGCGGGCGTCGGCTTTTCGCAGGCCGGGCTTCAGTCGGTCAAACGTCTGGCGCGTTCGGAAATGTCGAACGGCAAGCCGCTGATCGAAAACCCGCATTTCGCCGCCCGCGTGGCCCAGGTCGAGATTGACCTGATGGCGATGTCCACCACCAACATGCGCATCGTCTCCAAGGCCGCGGCCGGGCAGGCGCCGGGCGTGGAAAGCTCCATGCTCAAGGTCAAGGGCACGATCATCCGCCAGGAAATCAACGACCTGGCCCGCAGGGCCGCGGGGGTGAAACGGTGGTTCAGATTGATGCCATAGCGGATCCTTTTCTTCTTGGCCAAGGCGACCATCTCCTCGGCCTCGGGGATCCTGTTGGAGATAGGCTTCTCGC
>JBFFQZ010000019.1:0-18535 GCA_041573235.1 Sulfitobacter sp.
AGCGGTTTGAACTTACTAATATCTCTGTCTAATAATTCTGCATAAACACCACTAGCAAGATTATATTTTTCTCTATGTAGGTGGTACCTATCCAGCAAGTTTTGGTTTCTTTTGCCTGGACTAAAATATACCCAGTATCTTACCTCGTTATATGGAAGCGGAAACGCATCTTTGTAGTTAGTATTAATCCAATAGTTAGTGCAAGTATCTTGTTCAGCATATTCTTTTTGCGCTCAGGCGGCCGATCCCCCCACGGTCAGGCCTCCGATCATCAGGGTAGGCTGGCCGACGCCTACGGGAACCCATTGGCCCTGCTTGCCGCAGTTGCCCATGCCGGGATCGAGGCTGGGATCGTTGCCGATTGCGCGGATCTGTTTCAGCGCGGTCGCACCGTCGCCGATCAGCGTGGCCCCTTTGACCGGCGCGCCCACGACACCGTTCTGGACCCGGTAGGCTTCGGTGCACGAAAATACGAACTTGCCGTTGGTGATATCGACCTGGCCGCCTCCGAATCCCACTGCATAGATGCCGTCGCGCAAATCCGCCACGATGTCGCCTGGCGCCACGGCGCCGCCCAGCATGTAGGTATTGGTCATGCGCGGCATCGGAATGTGGGCAAAACTTTGGCGCCGCCCGTTGCCGGTGCTTTTCACGCCCATCAACCGCGCATTCTGACGGTCCTGCATGTACCCGACCAGCTTGCCATCATCGATCAGGACATTCTTTGCGCTGGGCGTGCCTTCATCATCGACCGAGATCGACCCCCGCCGGTCGGGGATCGTGCCATCGTCCAGCACGGTCACGCCGGGCGCGGCGATCTGTTGACCCATCAGCCCGGCAAACGCGCTCGACCCCTTGCGGTTGAAATCCCCCTCAAGCCCGTGACCGATCGCCTCGTGCAGCAGGATCCCCGGCCAGCCGGGGCCCAGCACCACATCCATCACACCGGCCGGGGCGGGCACGGCTTTCAGGTTCACGGCGGCGATGCGCACCGCCTCGCGCGCCTTGGCCTGCCAATCGTCGCGCGCCAGCAACCCGTCAAGCCCGACGCGTCCACCACCGCCCGCTGTGCCGCTTTCGCGGCGGCCGTCCTGTTCGAGGATGACCGAGATGTTCACCCGCGTCATCGGCCGCACATCCCGCACCGAAGTCCCTTCGGGACGCAGGATCTCGACCTCCTGGATCGAAGCGGCGATGGAGGCGCTGACCTGCACCACGCGGGCATCCAGCGTGCGGCAGAAATCGTCGATCTCGCGCAGCGTCTCGACTTTTACGGAAAACGCGGCCCCGGCGATCGGGTCCTGGTCGGTATAGAGCCGTGCATTGGTGCCCTCGGGGGCGTCAGCCCAGGTCCCGCCGCCATCGCCCACCGCCAGCCGGGCAGTTTCGGCCGCGCGCTTCAGCGCCGCCTCGGAAATTTCGGTAGAGTGCGCATATCCCGCGACCTCGCCGCGCACCGCCCGCAGTCCGAATCCTTCTGCCGCGTCATAGCTGGCCGTCTTGAGCCGCCCGTCATCGAACATCAATCCTTCCGACCGTCGGCGTTCGAAAAACAGTTCACCATCGTCGGCACCGGCCACAGCTTCTCTGAGCAGGGTGAGGGCCGCGTCGCGGTCAAGGGTTTCGAAGGGCGAAAAGGGGGTGTCGGTCATGGGGCGGGCTCCTGTGCGGGGGGAATGCGGGCTTCGCGTCCATCTGACGCAAGCATAAGACTTTCTTTCGTTCAAATAATATGATTGTAAGGCGCCAGATTACAACGTCCCGGAGGCTTCCGCGGACGTTACAGCCACCCAGGGTCAAGAATATCAGGACGAAAATGATGACAAAGCACCTCACACTTGCCGGTCTTCTTGCCGGTTTCATGAGCATGCCTGCAATGGCACAAAGCGTTGACCCTCAAGGACTTGAGGTCATCGGCGCGCCCGTGGACGGGAAGATGGGCTTTCAACCCGCAGTGACGGAACTGGCGTCTGACCTGCAGTGGCTGGACGGCATGATTCTCGTGATCATCACGATCATCACGGTTTTCGTGGTGGGGCTGCTGGCCTATGTGATCCTGCGCTACAATGCGAAACGCAATCCGACACCTGCCTCCTTCACCCACCACACACCCGTCGAGATCGCCTGGACCCTCGTGCCGATCCTGATCCTTGTGGCGATCGGTGCATGGTCGCTGCCGATCCTGTTCCGCCAGCAGGAAATTCCGACCGCCGATGTCACGATCAAGGCGATCGGCAACCAATGGTACTGGACCTACGAGTATGTCGACGATGATTTCGGTTTCGACAGCTACATGATCGGCGCCCCGGCGACAGGCGGCAACAACATGAAAACACCCGAGATCATCGCCGAGCTTGAAGCGGCCGGATATTCAGAATCCGAATGGCTGCTGGCCACCGACACCGCCGTCGTTGTGCCCGTGAACAAGACGATCGTGGTGCAGGTGACCGGCTCTGACGTGATCCACGCCTGGACGATCCCCGCCTTCGGAGTGAAGCAGGATGCGGTACCGGGTCGTCTGGCCGAATTGTGGTTCAAGGCCGAGAAGGAAGGCACGTATTTCGGTCAGTGCTCCGAACTGTGTGGCATTGCCCATGCCTATATGCCGATCACCGTAAAGGTCGTGTCCCAGGAGGCGTATGACGCGTGGCTGGGTCGGGCGAAGGCCGAGTATGCCGGTATCCCGCAGACGTTGACCGTCGCCTCAGCAGACTGAGCGCGCGTGGCGGGGGCCTGACCCCCGCCGTTCGCCAGCCACTGCCGGTGGCATCGACCGTTTTCGCAAGGAAGCTCCATGACCGATATCACGACAACAAGGACGTTTGAGGCCGAGCCGCAACTGGGCGATTACTATGCCCTGATGAAGCCGCGGGTGATGCAGCTTGTGGTTTTCACGGCCGTCGTCGGCATGTTGGCGGCACCGCAGTCCGTGAACCCCGTCATCGGCTTTGCATCGATCCTTTTTCTTGCGATCGGCGCGGGCGCGTCGGGGGCCTTGAACATGTGGTGGGATGCCGACATCGACGCGGTGATGAAGCGCACGTCGAAGCGTCCGATCCCGGCGGGAAAAGTGTCGCCAGAGGCGGCGCTGTACCTTGGTGTGGCGCTTTCGGGTCTGTCCGTGATGATGCTGTCGCTCAGCGCCAATCTGCTGGCCGGTGCCATGCTGGCGTTCACCATCTTCTTCTATGTCGTGCCTTATACGATGTGGCTCAAACGCTCGACCCCTCAGAATATCGTCATCGGTGGCGCGGCGGGCGCGTTCCCGCCCGTGATCGGCTGGATCATTGCCACCGGCAGCTTCGCGCTGGAGCCCTGGCTGATGTTCGCGCTGATCTTCATGTGGACGCCGCCCCATTTCTGGGCCCTCGCGCTGTTCATGCGCAATGATTACGACGATGCAAAGGTGCCGATGCTGACCGTGACCCACGGCCGCCGCGCGACGCGCAACCATATTCTGGGCTATACCGTGCTGCTGACGATCCTCGCGGTCGGCACTGCATTCACCGCGATCGGCGGCTGGATTTATCTTGCCACGGCGCTGGTGCTCAATGCGCTGTTCCTCAAGGGCGCCTTCGATATCTGGCAGCGCGATGAGGACATGAGCGAGACCGACAACTTCGCCACGGAGCGCAAGTTCTTCCGCTTGTCGCTGTGGTATCTCTTTGCTCACTTCGGTGCGATCCTTATCGAAGCGAGCCTGAAACCATTCGGATTTGGAGGCTGGTAATGGCGCTCAGACGCGAACATGAAATTCACACCCGCCGCAAAGGGCTCAACATCGGCGTTGGCCTCATGCTGGGCGGTTTCGTGGTGCTGGTGATGGTATTGACCTTTACCAAGATCACGTCGGCGGGATTTCAGATCCCTGCAAGCCAGGGCGTGGGCGCCCAGATCGAGGGGACAAACTGATGCCGATGACCGGACCGCAGAAAACCGTGTTCCAGACCGTGGGTGTCGTCGTCCTGATGGGCGGGCTCGCCTGGGCGTCGGTGCCGTTCTATGACTGGTTCTGCCGTGTCACCGGTTTTGGTGGCGTGCCGGGTGTGTCAGAGGTTGCATCGGACGAGGTGCTGGAGCAGACCATCAAGGTACGCTTCGACGGATCCCTTAACAGCGGCATGGCGTGGGAGTTCAAACCCGTCGTGCGCGAGATGGAAGTACGTATCGGGGAAACGGCGCTCGCGTTTTACGAGGCCTACAACCCCACGGACAAACCCATCGCGGGGCAGGCGTCGTACAACGTCACACCCTACCAGGCCGGCGCATTCTTCGAGAAAATCGAATGCTTCTGCTTTACCGAACAGGTGCTTGAACCCGGTCAGCGGGTGGAGATGCCAGTCAGCTTTTACGTCGACCCCGAAATCGTAGGAGACCGTGAAGGTCAGTATATACATACCATCACACTCTCCTATACATTCTACGAAATTGATCTTCCCGAAGGCTATGCCGCCCTCGATATGGATCGTACAACAGACCTGAACTAAGAAAAGGTAAGGGACACCCAGCTATGGCCCATGCAAAAAATCACGACTATCATATTCTGACACCGTCTATCTGGCCACTTCTGAGCGCCCTTTTCGCCTTCGTCATGCTGACGGGCGGTGTGCTGTGGCTGCATGACGTGACGCCATTCGTCTTCCTCATCGGTCTGGTCGGCACGCTGTATTGCATGTACGGCTGGTGGTCCGAAGTCATCGAGGAAAGCAAGATCGGCGATCACACCAAAGTGGTGCAGATCGGTCTGCGCTATGGGTTCATCCTTTTCATCATGTCCGAAGTGATGTTCTTCGTCGCGTGGTTCTGGAGCTTTTTCAAACACACGCTCTATCCGATGAACGAATATGTCGGGTCCGAGTATATCCCGCCAGAGGTCTATCCCGTGGACGCGTTCCACCTGCCGCTGATCAACACGCTGGTCCTGCTGTTGTCGGGATGTGCCGTGACCTGGGCACACCATGCGCTGGTGCATGAAAACAATCGCAAGGACCTCAAGAACGGTCTGATCATCGCGGTGGTTCTGGGTGTGCTCTTCACCGCCCTGCAGGCGTATGAGTACGAACATCTTCTGCACGAAGGCTGGCAGTTCGGCGTCGACAAGTTCTATTCGAACTTCTTCATGGCGACGGGTTTCCACGGCTTTCACGTGATCATCGGTACGCTGTTCCTGCTGGTCTGCTGGTTCCGCGCGCGGGCCGGGCATTTCACCCCGGAGCGCCACGTGGGCTTTGAGGCGGCTGCATGGTACTGGCACTTCGTTGACGTGGTTTGGCTGTTCCTTTTCTTTGCCGTCTACATCTGGGGCATCCCGTCCTGAGAATGGCTTGCGGCTGCCGCCACAGCGGATAAACAACACAACGCGCGAGGGGGCCCTCGCGCGTTTTTCGTCTTTGCACAACGGGGGGATCCTCATGCGGCGCAGCCTTTTTCTTCTTGTGGTCGGCATCGGTGGCGCGGCTGTGCTGCTGTGGCTGGGCGGCTGGCAGATGCAAAGGCTCGCATGGAAAGAAGACGCGATCGCCGAGATCGACGCGCGTATTTCGGCCCCTGCGGTGGCCTTGCCCGATGCGCCGGATCCCGGCACTGACAGTTATCTGCCGGTGACGGTCACTGGCACGCTGGGCACCGATCATCTGCGCGTTCTGGTCAGCCAGAAAGAAATCGGGGCGGGCTATCGGATCATCTCTGCGCTGGATACCGGCACGCGGCGGGTGCTGGTGGACCGTGGCTTTGTTCCCGCGGCGCAGGAAGTGGCGCCGCCGCAGGATGTGCCCGTCACCATCAACGGCAATCTGCAATGGCCGCAGGAGACCGATCGTTTCACTCCGTCGGCGGACATCGAGGGCAACATCTGGTTCGCCCGCGACGTGCCTCTGATGGCAGCGGCCCTCAAGACCGATCCGATCCTCGTTGTGGCCCGAAGCACATCGTTCGATGACCGTCCCATCACCCCGCTGCCGGTTGACACTGGCGCCATTCCGAATGACCACCTGCAATATGCCATCACCTGGTTTTCGCTCGCTGCGATCTGGATCGGGATGACGGCGGCTTTCCTCCTGCGCGCGCGTCGCGCCTAAGTATCAAGAGCTGACAAATGCGCTATATCTCTACCCGTGGCACCGCCCCCGTTCTGAGTTTCGAAGACGCGATGCTGACCGGGCTTGCCCGCGATGGCGGCCTGTATGTGCCTGAAACCATCCCGCAACTGACGGCAAGCCAGATCGCCGCGATGGGCGGGCAAAGCTATGAGGACGTGGCCTTTACCGTCATGCGCCCCTTCATCGGGGACACGTTCACCGACGCCGAATTCCGCGACATGATCGCCAGGGCCTACGCGGGCTTTGGCCACGACGCCCGCGCGCCGCTGGTTCAACTGGCGCCGAACCACTTCCTGCTCGAGCTGTTCCACGGGCCGACCCTTGCGTTCAAGGATTTCGCCATGCAGCTCATCGGCCAGATGTTCCAGCTGGCGCTGGGCCGCAAGGGCGAGCGGGTGACGATCGTGGGCGCGACCTCGGGCGATACCGGTTCCGCCGCGATCGAGGCGTTCCGCGGGCTCGACAACGTGGATGTTGTGATCCTCTATCCGCATGGCCGCGTGTCCGAAGTTCAGCGGCGCCAGATGACCACACCCACCGAAAGCAACGTGCATGCGCTGGCGCTGGAGGGCGATTTCGACGATTGCCAGGCACGGCTCAAGGACATGTTCAACGATTTCGAATTCCGCGACGGCGTCCGGCTGGCCGGGGTGAATTCGATCAACTGGGGTAGGGTGCTGGCGCAGGTGGTCTATTACTTCACCGCCGCCGTGTCGCTGGGCGCGCCCGATCGCCCGGTCAGCTTTACCGTGCCGACCGGCAATTTCGGCGATATCTTTGCCGGCAACATCGCCAAGCGGATGGGGCTGCCCATCGACAAGCTGATCGTGGCCACCAACCAGAACGACATCCTGCACCGCTGCCTCAGCGGGCAGGGATATCACAAGGACACTGTCCACCCCTCGATCAGCCCCTCGATGGACATTCAGGTCTCGTCCAACTTTGAACGCGCGCTGTTTGACGCGTACGGGCGCGATGGCAATGCGGTGGCTCAGCTGATGGCCGAACTGGCAGAGGGTGGTTTTGACGTGTCGCAGGGGGCGATGCAGTCGCTGTCCGACACCTATGCCTCCGGGCGCGCATCGGAAGCGGAAACATCGCAGACGATCTGCGATTTCCTGAAACGCACCGGAGAGATCCTGTGCCCGCATTCCGCCGTCGGCGTGAAAGTGGCGAATGAGCTGCGCGATCCGGATACGCCGATGATCACCCTTGCCACCGCGCATCCTGCCAAGTTCCCCGATGCCGTCGAGACCGCAACCGGCGTGCGGCCCCCCTTGCCACCGCGCATGGCGGACCTTTATGACCGCGAGGAACGTTTGACCCGCGTGCCGAACGATCTCGGCGCGCTCAAGGCCCATATCAAAGGACTGATTGCTCAGTGACCCTGCAAACCCACCGCCTGTCGAACGGCTTTCGCATCGTGACCGAAAACATGCCCGGGCTTGCCTCGGCTTCCATCGGGATCTGGGTGTCCGCCGGAGGACGTCACGAGACGCCCGGTCAGAATGGCATCGCCCATTTTCTCGAACACATGGCCTTCAAGGGCACAAAGACCCGCACCGCGCTCCAGATTGCCGAGGCGATCGAGGATGTCGGCGGCTATATCAACGCCTATACCTCGCGCGAGGTGACCGCCTATTACGTGCGGGTGCTGGAAAATGACGTGCCGCTGGGGCTTGAGGTCATTGCAGACATCCTGCGCAACCCGGTCATGGATGCCGCCGAAATCGAGGTCGAGCGCGGCGTGATCCTGCAGGAGATTGGCCAGGCGCTGGATACGCCCGACGACGTGATCTTCGACTGGCTGCAAGAGAAAGCCTATCCCGATCAGCCGATGGGGCGCACCATCCTGGGCCCCGCCGAGCAGGTGTCGAACTTCAAACGCAGCGATCTGTCGGGGTTCATCGACCAGCATTACGGGCCCGAGCAGATGATCCTGTCCGCTGCGGGCGCGGTCGACCATGACGCACTTGTGGCGATGGCCGAAAAGCTATTCGGCGACATGGCCCCCAAGGGGCTGTCCGACGCGCTGCCTGCGGTATTCAGCGGAGGAGAGCACCGGCAATCGAAGGCGCTTGAGCAGGCCCATTTCGCGTTGGGCTTCGAATCTCCCGGTTACCGGGCCGATGACATCTACGTGGCGCAGATCTATGCCTCGGCCCTGGGCGGCGGCATGTCGAGCCGCCTGTTCCAGGAAATCCGCGAGAACCGCGGCCTGTGCTATACGATCTTTGCGCAGGCGGGGGCCTATGCCGATACCGGCATGATGACGATCTATGCAGGCACCTCGGGCGAGCAGCTGCCGGAACTGGCGGGGATCACAATTGACGAAATGAAGCGGGCGGCCTCCGACATGTCCCCCGCCGAGGTCGCCCGTGCACGCGCCCAGATGAAAGCCGGATTGCTGATGGGGCTCGAAAGCCCCTCGAACCGGGCAGAGCGGCTGGCGCGGCTGATCCAGATCTGGGACCGCGTGCCGCCGCTGGAGGAGACGATCGCCCAAATCGATGCAGTCACCACGGGCGATGTGCGTGATTTCGCGGAACGTATCGCCACCAGCGCGCCCGCCGCCCTGGCGCTTTACGGACCGGTCGACACCGCGCCGACGCTGGAGGCACTGAAGGCCCGGCGCGCTGCCTGATGCTGCTGACGCGGCGCAAACTCAGGCTTGAGACAGAGCGCATGACCCTGCGCCCGCCGGTGCATTCCGATTTTCGCCCCTGGGTGGCGTTGCGCGACGCCTCCAGCGATTATCTGGTCCCGTGGGAGCCTGCGTGGTCCGCCGACCACCTGTCGCGCAAGGCGTTCTCCAACCGGGTCTACTGGGCGAACCGGTCGATCAATGCGGGCACGGCGCTGCCGCTGTTTCTGGTCCGGCGCGACGACAGCATGCTGCTGGGCGCGATCACTCTCGACAACATCCGGCGCGGCCCCGCGCTGGCCGGGACATTGGGCTATTGGACGGGGCAGGCGTTTGCCCGCCAGGGCTACATGCGCGAGGCGATCGAGACTGTCGTGCACTATGCCTTCAACCACCTCGACCTCAGCCGGATCGAGGCCGCCTGCCTGCCCGAAAACAAGGCCTCGCGCGGGCTGTTGGAACGGTCCGGGTTCAAATACGAGGGCGTCGCGCAAAGCTATCTGCAGATCAACGGGCGCTGGCGCACCCATGTGCTTTATGCGTCCCTGCGCGGTGACCGGCGGGGCAGGACCGGCGCCAGCTGACCGGAACCCGGCCATGCCGTCCAAAGCCGCCAATGCGCAAGAATTGATCCCGGCCGCGCAACAGAACCGGTTCAAATGTCGCACGCGCAGATTCGCTTTTGGAGATTTTTCACGGCGATGCTAAAAATGGGGCCATGTTGATACGGCTTCTTGTCACCCTTGCCCTGCTGGGCACACCGGCGCTGGCGCAAACAGCCCGGCCCGACCGCATCCCAAGCCATTGCCACGCCCTGGCCGAGGCCACGCCGGGGATGCAGTACCTGCACCGCGCAAGCCTGCGCGAGGTATCGGCGGAAACGGTCGATCTGCATTACATCGCCCACGCCAGTTTCCTGATCCGCAGTCACCGGGGCCTGAACATGGTCACCGACTTCACCGGTTTCATCGGCACCACGCGGATGATCCCCGATGTGGTCACCATGAACCATGCCCATGACACCCAGTGGACCGCTTTTCCCGATCCCGCGATCCCCCATGCGCTGCCGGGCTGGGGTCCCTTCGGAGAGGGTATAACCCACCATCTCGAACTGGGAGAGGTGCTGGTGCGCAATGTCTCGACCGATATCCGGTCGCAGTTTTCGGGGGTAGAGGAAAAGGGAAATTCGATCTTCGTGTTCGAACTGGCCGGGCTGTGCATCGGCCACCTGGGCCACCTGCACCATGCGCCCGATGACGAACAATACGCGGCCATCGGGCGGCTGGATGTGGTGATGGCGCCGGTCGATGGCGGCTATACGCTGGACCAGCCGACGATGATCGCGGTGCTCAAGCGGCTGCGCTCGCGGATCGTGATCCCGATGCACTGGTTCTCGGACTTCGCGCTTGAGGATTTTCTGGCCGGGATGGAGGACGCATTCACCGTCGTGCGCCTCGAAGGCCCACGGCTGAGCGTGCGGCGCGACACGTTGCCGTCGCAGCCGACGGTCATGGTGCTGCGCCCGCAGTACATTCGCGACGACTGAGCTCTTGCATCCTGTGCCGTTGCATCGGATGAAAGGGAATGACACATCCGCTTGCCCCCGCCGACGCCGCCTTTGCCGAAACCCTTCGTGCAGCACTGCCCGAAGGCACGCTCGACGCCGCGTCGGCCCGGTACCTCGAAGAGCCGCGTGGCCGCTATGCCGGACAATCGGGACTGCTCGCCCGCCCCCGCACCGTCGAGGAGGTCGCGTTGATCATCCGGCACGCGGCGGCGGCGCGCGTGGGCGTGATCCCCTATGGCGGCGGGACCGGGCTGGTCGGAGGGCAGGTCGCGCCCGAGGGGCCCGCGCCACTGATCCTGTCGCTCGAACGGATGACGGCGATCCGCGATGTCCTGCCCGAAGAAAACGTTCTGATTGTCGAAGCAGGCGTCATCCTTGCGGATGCACAGACCGTGGCCGAAGGGGTGGATCGCCTGTTTCCCCTGTCGCTCGCGGCAGAAGGCTCGGCTCGGATCGGGGGCAATCTGGCCACCAATGCGGGCGGCACCGGCGTGCTGCGCTATGGCAACGCCCGCGACCTGTGCCTGGGCCTTGAGGCGGTGCTGCCGGACGGGCAGATCTGGAACGGACTGACCCGGCTGCGCAAGAACAACACCGGCTATGACCTGCGCCACCTGCTGATCGGGGCGGAGGGCACGCTGGGCGTGATCACTGCCGCCGCGCTCAAGCTGTTTGCGCGGCCTGCGCGAACCGGCACGGCGCTTTTGGTGGTCGACAGCCCCGCTGCGGCGCTCGAACTGTTGGGGATCGCGCGCGATCAATGTGGTGAAATGGTCAGCGCATTCGAGCTGATGCACCGGCAGGGCTTTGATTTCCTGGCGGAGACCATGCCGGAGGTGCGCCAGCCCTTCGAGGTGCGCCCCGAATGGACGGTGCTGATTGAATTGGGGTTGACCGCCGACATGGACCCGCAGGATGCCCTGGGCACACTATTCGCCACCGCCGCCGATGCGGGCCTTGTCCATGACGGGCTGATCGCCCAGTCTGTCGCGCAGGCGCAGGCATTCTGGACCATCCGCGAGACTATCCCCGAGGCCAACCGCCGCATCGGGGCCGTGTCGAGCCATGACATTTCCGTCCCGCTGGGCGCGATTGCGCAATTCATCGTGGACGGCGGGCAGCGGCTGGCCCGGATGGGAGAGTTCCGGATCAACTGTTTTGGCCATGTGGGCGATGGCAACCTGCACTACAACGTGTTCCCCGCCCCCGGATGCACGCGTGCGGATCACGAGGCACAGCGCGACGAGATCAAGGCCTGCGTGCACGATCTGGTGCATGAGTTGGGCGGCTCGATATCCGCCGAGCACGGGGTTGGGCGGCTCAAGGTCGACGACCTTGAACGCTACGGCGATCCCGCGAAACTGTCGGCGATGCGGGCGATCAAGGGGGCGCTGGACCCTCTGGGCATCATGAACCCCGGCGCGGTGTTGCGCGCGGATTAGAGCCCGTCAAAGGCGCAGAGCGCCTGCACGTCGATCCCCATCCCATCGAGCCGCTTGCGCCCGCCGAGTTCTGGCAGGTCGATGATGAAACTGGCGGAAACGATCTCGGCGCCAAGTTTTTCTAGCAGTTTGATGCCGGCCTCGGCGGTGCCGCCGGTGGCGAGCAGGTCATCGACCAACAGGATCTTTTCGCCGGGCTGAATGGCATCGTCGTGAATCTCCATCGTCGCCTCGCCGTATTCCAGTTTGTAATCCTGGCTCAGCGTCTTGCC
Organism: Sulfitobacter sp.; assembly: GCA_041573235.1. Lineage (GTDB taxonomy): Bacteria > Pseudomonadota > Alphaproteobacteria > Rhodobacterales > Rhodobacteraceae > Sulfitobacter. Next base: position 12,024 of record JBFFQZ010000019.1, read on the forward strand.
CGGCAGCTTGCCCTTCTTGCGGATGGGCACGAAGCCGATGCTGAGCTGATGCGCGATCGCACCGCCCATGATGAAACCGCGCGCCTCAAGCCCAACCACCTTGTCGATGCGCAGACCGGCGTAGGGGTGCAGCATCTGGTCGATCGCCATCCGGAACCCCCGTGCGTCGGCAAAAAGCGTGGTCACGTCGCGAAACATGATCCCCTCATGCGGAAAATCGGGAATGGTGCGGATGTAGTCTTTGACGGTCTTCATGGCGTGCTCCGGCGAAGGGTTGCGGTAAGCACGCCCATGACAACAAGCGCGCTGCCGCCCGCGCGGGTCATCCAGGCAAGGATGGCGGGCCGGGCGATCACCCGGCGCAGACGGTCGGCAGCAAGCGCATAGGCCATGGCGTTGAGCGCCGCAAGTCCCACGAAGGTTGCGATGAGCAGGGCGAACTGCGGGATCAGCGGCGCCTCCGCGCGCAGGAACTGCGGCACGAAGGCGATGAAGAACGCGATGGATTTCGGGTTCAGCGCGGTCACCGCCGCCGTGTGCATGAACACGCGCGGCGCGGTGATGCCATGAACGTGGGGAACGCTCAGGCCGCCCGCAGGGGCCGACCGGATCAGCCGCACACCGAGATAGACGAGGTACACCGCGCCAACCCACTTCAGCGCGGTAAACAGGGTGGCCGAGGCCAGCACCAACGCGCCAAGCCCCAGCAGCGATGCGCTCATCGCCACCAAATCCCCAAAGGCCACCCCCAGCGCCGAGGCCACCGCGACGGACCGGCCCTTGGACAGCGCATAGCTCAGCACCAGCAGGACCGTGGGGCCGGGGATGAGCAAAAGCACCGTGGACGCGGCGACAAAGGCAAGCCAGAGATCAAGGGGCATGGGGAGCTTTCACAGAGAATGGTTTCAGGGAGTGTGATCGTGTCCGGAGCGGCCAGTGTATCCAGGTTGCCGTCGACCTTCCGGGATAAGATCGTGCTATTTCGGTAACAGGCGGTCCCGATGCCGGGCACCTGCGTGACGTCTTAGGACATGGCGGAGTCCTATTGCCGGATCGGCAGGGGCACGGCAACGCGGTCCTTGGCCGCTGACGATACCCCACCCCGCGCCAGAACCGGAGCTTCCCCCGGCCAGAACATCATCGCAAGCCGCCGCCGCAACTCAGAGGATCCGGCCCGCGACGGCGTCCAGTTTGGCCACCAACGCGGGGTCGCGCGCGTCGGGCTGGGTGAGGATGGCATATTCCAGTGCGCGGTCACAGCCGTGCGGACAGGGCGCACGGTCGGCCGTCAGCAGGGCGGGCAGACGGCGCACCAGATCGCGCCCCTTGTCGGCATTCCCGGTCAGGGTCTTGATGATCTCGGTGACATCGACTTCGCCGTGGTCGGGATGCCAGCTGTCGTAGTCGGTGATCATCGCGACGGAAGCATAGCACAGCTCGGCCTCGCGGGCGAGTTTCGCCTCGGGCATGTTGGTCATGCCGATGACATCCGCGCCCCAGCTTTCGCGGTACATCTTCGATTCGGCCAGCGTCGAGAACTGCGGCCCCTCCATCGCCAGATAGGTGCCACCACTGTGCACCGTGATGCCAGCGTCCCGCGCTGCGGTCTTGCAGGCGTCGGAGAGGCGCGGGCAGGTCGGGTGGGCGACGCTCACATGGGCCACGCAGCCGGTGCCGAAAAACGATTTCTCCCGGGCGATGGTGCGGTCGATGAACTGGTCCACCACGACGAAATCACCCGGCGCCATGTCTTCGCGGAACGACCCGCAGGCCGACACAGAGATCACATCGGTACAGCCGATCCGTTTGAGTGCGTCGATATTGGCGCGGTAGGGCACGGTGGAGGGCGCATGCACATGGCCGCGCCCGTGACGGGGCAGAAAGGCCATCGCGACCCCGTCCAACGTGCCGGTCAGAATGGCGTCAGAGGGCGCGCCCCAGGGGGTTTCGACCGTGGTCCAGCGGGCGTCTTCAAGCCCGTCGATGTCGTAGATGCCTGAGCCGCCGATGACGGCAATCTTCGTCGATGTCATTGGGTGTCCTTTGGTCCTGTTTGCCGGAATGGTGGCGGCGCGGGGCGACGATTGCAACCTAAGATCCAGTGCTGCGCGGCCCCAACGGACGACCCCGCGCGCGCGCAGTCCGGGCTTTGTCACAGACGCCGGTCGGCTGGTTGCCTGTTTTCCGGAAGCTGGGGTCTCGTGTTGCACCTGATGACGGCACGGGCGGGAAATGACGGGAACGATTGAGCCGGGCGCCTTTTCTTCCGGGCCTGCATGGTCTAGTGACCGCGCAGCCTTAGACATTCTCCGACCCGAGCAAGGATTCCCCATGGCGCGCACGACATTTCGCAGTTTTACGCAGTCCCTGACGCCCAAGAACCTGGATGTCACCGATCTGCGATGGATGGGGAACGGCGGGTTTTCGGTCGGTCGGCTGCGGATCGAACTGCTGTCGGGGCTCACGGTCGCACTGGCGCTGGTGCCCGAAGCGGTCGCTTTTGCATTCGTCGCCGGGGTGCATCCGCTGGTCGGGCTCTATGCGGCATTCCTGGTGGGGCTGATCACGGCGTTGATCGGCGGACGGCCCGGCATGATCTCGGGCGCGACGGGGGCGTTGGCGGTGGTCATGGTGGCGCTGGTCGCACAGCATGGGGTCGAGTACCTGTTCGCCACTGTCGTCCTGATGGGGCTGTTGCAGATATTCGCGGGCCTCATGCAATGGGGCAAGTTCATCCGGCTGGTGCCGCATCCGGTGATGCTGGGCTTTGTGAACGGGTTGGCGATCGTGATTTTCCTGGCGCAGATGGGCCAGTTCAAGGTGCCCGGAACGATGGTAGACACCGGCCACGGCATGGGCGGCGGTGAATGGCTTTCGGGTATGCCCCTGGTGCTGATGCTGGCGCTGGTCGCGGCGACGATGGCGATCATCTGGATCATGCCGCGCATCACGCGGCTGGTGCCTGCGCCGCTTGCGGGCATCGGGATCGTGGCGGCTGTCGTGATCTTTACCGGCATGGATGTGCCGCGGGTGGGTGACCTGGCGTCGATCCAGGGCGGCTTTCCGAGCTTTCACATCCCGTTCGGTACGGGTGAGGGGCTGTATGGCACTCCACTGGCGCCGCTCAACATGGAGACGCTTTACATCATCGCGCCCTATGCCTTGATCCTTGCCGCCATCGGCCTGATCGAGAGCCTGCTGACGCTGAACCTCGTCGGTGACATGACCAACGCCCGCGGCGGGGCCAGCCAGGAATGCGTGGCACAGGGCGTGGCCAACACGGTCACCGGCTTTTTCGCAGGCATGGGCGGTTGTGCGATGATCGGCCAGTCGATGATCAACGTGAAATCCGGCGGGCGTACGCGGGTGGCGGGGATCGCGGCGGCGATATTCCTGCTGCTGTTCATCGTGGTGGCTGCGCCGCTGATCGAGCTTATCCCGCTGGCCGCGCTGGTGGGCGTGATGTTCATGGTGGTGATCGGGACCTTTGCGTGGAACTCGCTCACGATCCTGCGCAAGGTGCCACTGACGGATGCCTTCGTGATCCTTTTGGTGACCGTGGTCACTGTCTATAAGGATCTGGCCGTCGCGGTGGTCGTAGGCGTTATCGTCAGCGCGCTGGCCTATGCGTGGAACAACGCGCGGCGGATCCATGCGCGGACCTACCGGACGCCAGAGGGCGCGAAGGTGTACCAGGTGCAGGGGCCACTGTTCTTTGGCTCGGCGGACGGGTTTGCGGAGCTGTTCGACGTGGCCGCGGATCCAACGGAGGTCATCGTGGATTTCGAGGACAGCCGGGTAGTGGACCAATCCGCGCTACAGGCGATCGAGGCGATCGCCGCGAAATACGAAGGCGCGGGCAAGCGGTTGCAACTGCGGCACCTGAGCCGCGACTGTCATGCGTTGCTGACCAAGGCCGGGCACCTGATGGTCGACAGCGACGACGACCCCGAGTACCAGCTGGCGGTGAATTACCAGGTCCGCACAGGGGTTCTGGGCGGGCACTAGGTGCCCTGAGAAGGGTCCAGCCGTGCGAATGGATCCGTGAGAAGACCGTATTTTCCGGCCGCTTCCTTGCGGATGCCCTGACCAGCCCGAATGTTGTGGTTGGTCAGGGTGACCGATGCGGCCCAGATGGTTTCGCCCGTACGATCGACCAAACGGTTGCCCTCGAGGTTCAGATCGATCGTTCGGGACGTGTTCGCGTTTGCCTTCAGATCAAGCGGGTGCTGGAACAAACGGCTGATCTGGGTCGCGCCGTCGCGACCGGTTTCAATCGTCGGGCCGGATGATCTCGAACACCTCGCGCACGACGGTGTAGTCGCGATAGCCGAGGCGGCTGAGCGGTTGATAGCGGGTCACGTCGAAACGCCCGTCGACCATGCAATCGTCGCGCAGGTGCACGCCGATGACTTCGCCGAAGCAGACGTAATTATGATCGCCTTCGATCTTGACGATCTGGGTCATGCGGCATTCGAGCGCCGCCGGGGCGTTGGCGACGCGCGCGCAGTCGATCTCGGAGCAGGCGGCTTTTTCGATGCCCGCCGCGGCGAATTCGTCGGCGCCGTGGGCCAGGGTGGCGGAGGATTTGTTCATCGCGTCGCGGGCGGCGTATTCGACCACGTTGACGCAGAACACGCCAGTGTCACGGATGTTGGCCATGCTGTCCTTGGTTCCGTCCACGTCCGGTTTGACCCCGGTCGAGGCGAACATGATCTGCGGAGGCACATAGGCCACGCCGTTGAAGAACGAATAGGGCGCGATGTTGTCGCGGCCCTGCGCATCGCGGGTCGAGATCCAGCCGATGGGTCGGGGCGTGACGATGGCGTTGAAAGGGTTGTGCGGCAGGCCGTGGCCGTCGGCAGGGCGATAGAACATGCTTCTCTCCGTTGTGATTGATAACCGAGGTAGCGCCATGATAGGGCGCTGACCAGTAGAAATCGGAGCGCACCCGTGATTGACCTTGCCGCCGAGACGCCGGAAGACCTGTGGGAGGTCGAGGCGCTGTACGACACCTGCTTTGCGCCGGGGCGGACGGCGTTGTCGTCATACCGGCTACGCGAGGGGGTGGCGCCGGTGGCGGGGCTGTCGCTGGTGGCGCGGGACGATCTGGGGATTTTGGCAGGGGCGATCCGGTATTGGCCGGTTCTGGTGGGCACGCATGCCGCGCTGTTGCTGGGGCCGGTGGCGGTGCACCCGACGCGGCAGGGCGAAGGTCTGGGCGCGCTGCTGATCGAAAGCTCGCTGGAGCGTGCCGTGCCACTGGGCTGGCAGCGGGTGATGCTGGTGGGGGACGCGCCCTATTACGGGCGCTATGGCTTTATCCGGCTCGAAGGCGTCGAGATGCCGCCGCCGACGAACCCCGAACGGGTCTTGGGCCGGGCGCTGGTCGAGGGCGCGTGGGAGGGGGTGCGCGGGCCCGTCACGCGCGTACCGGGGTGAGAGATCGGGCCTGATCCGACGCACCGACGCGTTGCAAAAGGCGCGCTTCCTGCCCACATTGATCTCAGTAAGGGATCTGACATGACCGAGACACACCTGCCTGTACCGATTGATCTGGATCGCGAGCTGGACGCGATTGCGCGCCGCTACAAGGCGGCGGGGGGCGTTGGGATCAATGTGCTCAATCTTATTGGCGGACAGGCCGAGAACCTGATCGACCGTTTGCCGGCTTCGGTCCGCGCGCAACTTGAAACGACTACTGTCAAGGCGCTGAACCATGCCATGACGGCGGCGCATCTCAGCCGGGGGCGGCTGCCGGATCAGCCGTCGTGGCTGAATTCGGCGGTGTCGATGGGGTTGGGCGCGGCGGGCGGTGCGGGCGGACTGCCCACGGCGCTGGCTGAATTGCCGGTGACCACGACGCTTCTGTTGCGGGTGATCGCGGGGGTCGCGGCCGAGCACGGATTTGACCCCAAAGCCGAGAACGTGCGCTTCGATTGTGTGCAGGTGTTTTCCGCGTCGGGCCCGCTGTCGGCGGATGACGGATCGGATCTGGCCTTTCTGACGGCGCGGCTGGCGCTGTCGGGCAAGGCGGTGCAGGCGGTGATCCACAAGATCGCGCCGCGTCTTGCGGTGGTGTTGGGTCAGAAACTGGCCGCGCAGACGGTGCCGGTCCTTGGGGCGGTTGCCGGGGCGGCCACGAATTACGCCTATACCAGCTATTACCAGGACATGGCGCATGTGCATTTCGGTCTGCGCAGGCTGGCGATCGAGGCGGATGTGGCGCCGCAGGACCTGAACCGCCTGCTGGCAGAGAAGATGCAGACATTGTCGGTGCGCTAGGGACCGTCCGACAGACCCTGGTCCGTGGGGCGGCCCATGGTTCCAGCGGTTCGACCTCGACAGAGGCACAACCGACGTCATTGCCGGTGATCACATCGTCTGCGGCACCGCCCAGCAATGGAGAGGGGGTATCTGTCCAGTCGCTGTTGCCGTAATAGAGTTCTGCCACTTCAGATATGGTCATCCCTTCAGCAATTTTCTTTTCGAAGAAGTGCTTGGGCTGCCAG
>JBFFQZ010000020.1:0-17508 GCA_041573235.1 Sulfitobacter sp.
GACCATCGCCCGAACGGATCGCGCCGGGAAATCGGTCTTGATCCGGATCTCTGCGCCAAGGGTGCGCCTGAGGATCGACAGTACGTTTTCACACAAATCGCGAAGATCGGTCTCGACCGGGCTAAGGGCACGCCGCTGGGCAAAAATCATCAGCCGGGCGCTGAGACCCGCGCCAAGTGCGGCAGAGGACAGCGCGTCGCGGATCAGCGGTAGTTGCGTCTGGCTGGGCGCGCGCATTTCAAGAAGTTCGAGGTTGCCGATGACGACTGTCAGCAGGTTGTTGAAATCATGGGCGATGTCACCGGTCATCCGCCTGACTGCATCAATGCGTTGCGCCTGCTGCAATGCGTCGAGGGTGGCATTTTGGTGGGTCGGGTCGTGCATGATCGCAATGAAGATGTGCTGCCCTGCGATATCGGAATGGCCGACGTAGATGTGCAGGGGAAAGATGCTGTTATCCTTGCGTCGGGCTTTGACGCTTCGATAGGTGCCGACGACATCGTGCGGGCCGACCGTAATATGATGCTGCATGAAATCGTTGTGCAGCGCGCCGACCGGCTGGGGCATCAGCCTTTCGATACTGTCGCCGACAAGTTCTGGCATGGTATATCCGAATATCTCACAGGCTGCGGGGTTCGCCCGGAGGATGGTGCCTGTGTTATCGGATACGATGATGGCGTCCGCTGCTGCGTGCAACATTGCTTGTAATAGGGTGCTCTCGTCTGCTTTCTCCATATTCTCACCGCCAACTACTGGGACGCAAAACACTAGGCAATACTGCGCTTTATTTAATTGATATTTCTCAATCTGCGGATAAACGCATCGTCCCATCATGCTTTTCAAAAGGGTAGGGGGCGCGGAATGACAACAGTTGTAACCTGGGTTGTTCTTGCCAATGCGCGCAGCGTCAGGGTGCTTGCCAACATGGGCCCCGGCAGTGGCCTGTGTGCGGTGCAAGACAGCCAATGGAATGCTGAAACGCCTGCACGGTGTGATGTGGATCAAGGCGTCAGCAGCGCAGATATGCAACCATTGCGGCACAAGGAAGATGTTCGGCTGGCCCGTCAGGTCGCGCACGATCTACTGGAGTCATTTGAGAGGGAAGCGTTTGATCGGCTGGTTCTCGTATCGGGGCCGCATATGATGGGTCTGCTGCGCGCAACCCTCGCGCCACCGTTGCACGCGGCCACCCTTGGTTGGATCACACGTGATTTTTCCGTCCTGCCGCTGGCGGCGCTGGAGCCGCACCTTGGCGAGATGATCGAGATGTAACGCATTTGCCGCGCGACCGGTTTTTAACGAAGGGAACGATACGAATGTTCAGGCAAATAATTGTTGGCATGGACGGCTCTGAAAAGTCACTGAAGGCGGCGCGGGTCGGGTGTGATCTGGCGAAGCGTTATGCGGGGACGGTGACGCTGGTGCATGTGCCACATGCGGAAACAGCTGCTTTCGTGATTGGCGCGATGGCAAGCTATTACGCGGAGATCATAAGGCCTACATTCAAGGAAATCGAGGAGGCGGGCGAGAAGATACTGGCGGATGGCAAGAGGATCGCCGAAGAGATCGGATGTACCGAGATCAGGACGCATATGCCGCATGGCGATGCCGCGACTGAAATCCTCTCTCTTGCCGCTGAGATCGAAGCGGATTTGATCGTCACCGGGCGGCGCGGGCTGAGTACCGTGTCAGGGCTGGTGCTGGGCAGCACGACGCAACGGATCAACCACCTGGCGGCCTGCGCCTGCCTGTCCGTCCGCTGACCTCAGGCGGGCGCCGCACGGGGTGCCGCCGCGACGCTGATAAACCGGGTCAGATCCGCCAGCGAGATGACCCCGACGAGCTTGTGATCCCTGACCACCAGAAACTTGCGCTGCCCGGTGCGGGTGATCAGCGACATCAGTTCCTCGACGGGCATGTCAGGCGATACGATCCGATCCGCATCAAGCCCCGCGAACACATCGCCTACGCGGGTGCTGCTCCAGTTTTCGCGGTCTATCCTGGTCAGAACATCCGGTGACATATGGCCCAGAAGAACACCGTTTTCGACCACGGGCACAAAGCTTACGCCGTGGTGCAGCACGGTGCCGTTGACGAATTCGTTGAGGGTTGTTTCGGGGTCGACCGTGACCGGATCGCGCCGCATCAGCGTGCCCACGGTCCTGCCCGCAAACAGGCTGCGCGCCAGCTGGTTCTGATAGCTGGCGCGCGCCGCCATCAGCACGAAGCCCCCGATCATGATCTGCCACAACCCCGCGGCCACGGCCCCCTGAAACATTGCCATGACGCCAAGCGCCATGAGGATATAGGCAAAGGTGGCGCCTGACCGCGCGGCGGTTTCCGTCGCCTTCAGCACATCGCCGCTGCGGTGCCACAACCACGCCCGCAAGACGCGTCCGCCGTCCAGCGGAAAGGCGGGAACCATGTTGAACAGCGCCAGCACGAGGTTGATCATCGCCAGATAGGACAGCACTTCGCCCAGTGCGGGCGCCGTGGGCAGCAGGTCGGCAAGTCCCGCCAGCACCCAGAAGCCAAAGCTCAGGGACAGGCTCATCACCGGCCCGGCGATGGCGACCCAGAGCTCTACCGTCGCATTCTTCGGCTCGTTCTCCATCTCGGCCACACCGCCGAACAGAAACAACGTGATGCCCTTGATCTCAAGCCCCAGCCGCCGCGCGACAACCGAATGGGCCAGCTCATGTAGCAGCAACGACGCGAAGAACCCCAGCATCGCGATAAACGCCATGGTCAGGTACGTCTGTGAGGTCTGGTTGGGATAAGTGGCCGGAAAATACTGGTCCGACAGGCTCCAGGTCACCAGGGCGGCGATCAGGATCCAGCTTGGGTCGACCTTGATGTCAAAGCCGTTCAGGGAACAGAGTTTGATCGCGTTGGAGAACATGTATTGCCTCGATTTTGGCCTGAGTTTAGTCGGGATGACGATCAGGTCCTTGATTTACCTCAAACTGCGAGGCCGGGATGGAACAGTCCGCCGACAGCATAGGCGATCAGCGCGGCCAGCGCGCCGATGGCAAGGGTTTCCGCCCCAGACCGCCACCAAGGCGACAGCGACCAGTGGCTCTTGCCTGTCCCGATCAGAAAGAATGTTAACAGGGTCGCTAGCACCGAAATCTCGAAGGCGCCAGTCAGCCCCAGCAGGAAAGGCACCAGCGGGATCGTCCCGGCCGCCATGAAGGCCACAAAAGTGGCGATGGCGGCCTGCAGGGGGCGCGGCGGCACCCTGCTGAGGCCGTATTCATCAGTCAGCATCAGCTCGATCCACTTGTCACGGTCCTGTGCTATGGCGTTCGTCGCCTGCTCCAGCACGTCGCCTGACAGGCCGCGCAACGCAAGGATCTGGCGCAGCTCCTCGATCTCGCCCGCGCGGTGGTTCAGGATATGGCGTTCTTCGATGCGGATGATGCGTTTGCGGTCATCCACCTCGGACTTGGTCCCGGAATAATTGCTGGCAGCCATCGAGAACCCGTCGGCCAGGATGTTGGCCAGTCCCAATGTGACGATCACCCCCGGTGACAGCCCTGCGCCCGCCACGCCGGCCACGATGGCAAAGGTGGTCACGGCACCGTCGATCCCGCCATAGATCATGTCCCGCAGGTAATTGCCCCGCGCCCGCACCGCCAGCCGGTCCGCTATCTCGTGGGGTCTGTGGCCGTGATCCTGGGGCATGGGAGTGATTTTGTCAGTCCCGGAGGGCAGGGGATTGAGAAATGTCAACGCCGGTTGGCTGTGAACGATACCTTTGGTGTCATGCAACTTCCGGCGACATCCCTGATCCAGAGCGGTTTGCTCTTTGCCGTTCTGTCGATGGGGGTCTGGTTTGCCGGCGCGCGGCTGGCCTATCTGGCCGATGCGCTGGCGGATCGCTATCATCTGGCGAAATCACTGGTGGGGCTGCTGATCCTGTCGCTGGCGACGTCGCTGCCAGAGGTTGTTACCACGCTTGTTGCGGCCGTGCAGCAGACGAGTGAGCTGGTGCTGAACAACCTGTTCGGTGGGATCACCCTGCAGACCGCGATCCTTGCGTTTTCCGACATCTGGGTGCGTGGGGCGATCACCAACTATCCGCGCAAGGCCAATCACGCGCTTGAAGCGACACTTCTGGTGCTGCTGTTGTCGGTCACGCTGATCGTGACCGGATTGGGTGAAACGCTGGTGATTTACGGTGTCGGCGCAGGCAGCGTGCTGATCGCGGTGATCTATGTCGGCGCGATCTGGCTGCTGCGCCGTTATGACTCTTCTTCCGATTGGGTTCCGGTGGATTTGCCCGACCCCGAGCCGCTGCCGTTTCCGGCGCCTTCGGGTCTGGCGGACACCAGCAATACAAGCCTTCTGTGGCAGGCCGTCGGCGCTTGCATGGCGATCGGCGTTTTCGGTGTGCTGCTTGTGCTGTTCGCAGAGCGGATCGCGGTTCAGTCGGGGCTGGGGGCCGGGTTCGTGGGGGTGACATTCCTGGCGGCTGCGACCTCGTTGCCGGAACTTTCAACCAGCATCGCCGCCGTGCGTATCGGTGCCTACACGATGGCGATCTCGAACATCTTCGGCAGCAATTTGATCATGCTGGTGCTGGTGTTTCCGGCGGATGTGTTTTTCCGATCGGGACCGATCCTGCAAGAGACTTCGGCCACCGTGCGACTGTCGCTGTCCTTTGGTATCGCGGTGACGGCGATCTACCTTGTCGGATTGCTTGTGCGGCGCAAGCCCCGGCTGAGAACTGTCGGACTTGATTCCATAGCGGTGCTCGTCACGTTTCTGGCGAGCGTTGCCGCCTATTATTTCGTGCGCTGACAACCATCTTGAGTATCTCCGGCAGCACGAGGATCGGCAGGGCGAAAAGCGCGATCCATTGCCATTCGGCGACGCCGATCGGGACGGTGCGCAAGAGCACCTGCAAAGGCGTCCAATAGACCGCCAGGATCTGTGCGCCCAAGGTCACCGCCAGCGCCGCCAGCAGGAACCGGTTCGAGAACCAGCCGATGTGCCAACAGCTCGAGCGGAGCGAGCGGAATGCAAAGACGCTGACCTTTTCAAAGACCACCATCGCAGTGAAGGCGGTCGTGCGCGCCAGTGCTTCGCCGTGCTCCAGCAGATGCAGGAAGATCCACAGGCTGGACAGCCCCGTATAGCATCCCAGCACGATGATGGTCGCCACCCCGCTCCATCCCATGATCGCGCTGTCGCGCGCGCGCGGAGGGTCCTTCATGTGCCCCGGCTCGGCTTTCTCAAGGCCAAGGGCCACGGCAGTGACCCCATCGGTGACAAGGTTCATCCACAGGATCTGCGTCGCGAGAAAAATCAGTGGCCCCCCCAGGGCGATGTTTACCACCAGCGCCACGACTTCGCCGGCATTCGATGACAGCAGGTAGCGGACGAATTTCTGCACGTTGGCAAACTGGCGGCGGCCCTCGGCAATGGCGCGCAGGATGGTGGCGAAATTGTCGTCCAGCAGCACCAGATCCGATGCGTCGCGGGCAACATCCGTGCCCCTGATCCCCATGGAAACGCCGATATCGGCCTGTTTCAGCGCAGGTGCGTCATTCACGCCGTCGCCGGTCATTGCCACGATATGACCCTGCTCTTGCAGCGCTGCGACGATGCGCATCTTCTGCTCGGGCTTTGTGCGGGCGAAAAGCACATCGCCCTGCAACGCGGCGCGCAACCCCGCATCGTCGCAGGCGTCCAGTTCGGCACCTGTCATCCGTTGCGAAACCTTCAGCGACAGCTCACGCGCAATGGCGGTGGCGGTGATCGCGCTGTCGCCGGTGATCATGATGATGCGGATGCCCGCGGACCGGGCTGCGACGATGGCCGCACGCACTTCGGGCCGGGGCGGGTCGATCAGACCAACCAACCCCAAAAAGATCATGTCCTCTTCTGCGAGCTGCTGATCGGGCGAGGGTTTGCGCGCCAGCGCCATGACACGCAGACCGCGGTCTGCCATCGCCTCGTATGCGGCGGTGATCTGCGCGTGGTCCGCAGGCGACAGGGCGCGCGGGCCCGAACGGGTCATCACCCGGGTGCTGATTTCCAGGATCTGCTCGGGCGCGCCCTTGGTCAACACATGCGCGTCCGCTCCCGCCTGATACAATACGCTCATCCGCTTGCGCGCGCTGCTGAAGGGGATCTCCGCGCGCACCCCAAGCGGTTGCGGCATCTCGCACCAGCCCTTGTAGGCGAGGGTGATCAAGGCGCCCTCGGTCGGCTCGCCGATCATCTCCCAGCCGTCGCCGTCACGCTGAAGGCGCGCGTGGCTGCAGGTCAGACCGGTCGACAGGAGTGCCGCCAGAAGCGGATCGTCCTGCGCCCGGATCCGTGCGCCATCCGCCTCGATATGGCCGGCGGGGTCGTACCCGGTACCGGTGACCTCATAGATCTGCTCCGGCGTCCAGATCTGCGTCGCGGTCATCTTGTTCTCGGTCAGCGTGCCGGTCTTGTCGGTACAGATCACCGACGCGGCCCCCAGAGTCTCGACCGCTTGCAGGCGCCGCGCCAGCGCTTTCTGGCGCACCATCGCCGTTGCCCCGATGGCAAGCGTTATTGTGACCACGGCGGGCAGGCCTTCGGGGACCATTGCCACCGCCAGCGACAGGCCGGTCATCATCATCTCCAACGGATCGCGGCCCAGTACCAGGCCCAGTGCGGCGACCCCTGCCGCCACGAACAGCGCGGCGGCCCCCAGTCCACGGGCCAGGCGCCCCAGTGATTTCTGCAGATGTGTCCGTTTGGTGCCGACCGCGCCTGTCAGATGCGCGATCCGGCCGAATTCGGTATTCCCGCCCGTTGCGGTGACGCGCGCCTCGGCCCGGCCCGCCGTGACGGATGTGCCTGCGAACACGGACGTCTCGCCCTGCGCGGTCTCCTTTGCGACCGGCATGGATTCGCCTGTCAGAACGCTTTCGTCCAGCTGAAGATCCATCGCGCGCACCAGCACCGCGTCGGCGGCGACCTTGGCCCCCGCAGAGAGTACCAGAATATCGTCCGGCACGATCTCGCGCGCGGGGATGACCTGCTCCTGCCCATTGCGCAGCACCATCGCCTGTGGCGACAACAGCTTGCGCAGGGCAGTCAGGGCGGTTTCGGCCTTCCATTCCTGAACGAACCCCAGGGCGGCATTCAGCAGCACCACGAGGGCAATGGTGGCCGCATCGATTTTTTCGCCCATGGCCAGCGCGACGGCCGCCGCAATGATCAGGATCATGACCAGGAAACTGGAAAACTGTCGCAGCAGCACCTTGACCGGACCCGCGCGGGGCGCCGGGGGCAGTTCGTTCCACCCGGACTTTGCACGTGCGGCGACGACCTCGCTGTCGCTCAGTCCCGATCTTTCGGCGCGTTGCGACACGTCAGCCCTCCGATGATGCGCAGATGGTCTTGATAAGCGGCCAGTTTCCCCCCGCGATTGAGCAATGTCAAAGCCCGTCTGCCGCGCTGACCTATCTTGCGTAGGCCTATTCGCAACCGGAGGACGACACATGTCAGAGAAATCGCAGACATCTCAATCGACAAGATCACAGAGCCCGCCGGGCTCTTCCGCTCAGGAGCTTCAGGATGCCGGGCTTGGCAATATGCTGGGCGTCGGCACCGTCTGGATCGAAACGCTGGGGAGCATGGGCGCGGAGATCCTGACATTCATGGCCGAGCGGATCCGCGAAGACGTGAAGACGCAGCAGGAAATCGCGTGTTGCAAAACACCCGACGAGCTGCAGCACATTCAGGCCAAGTTCCTGCAAAAGGCCATGGATCAGTATCAGGCTGAAACCGGCAAGCTGTTGGAAATGGGAACAAAGGCTTTCACACCCAACAAGGGCAACGGCGGCAACTGAAACTGGTTTGAGCCCTACCCGAAAACGTATTTTCCGGGAGCGGTCCCGAGTATGGGCATTGGAGAAGTTCGGCGGTCTGACAGATCGCCGCTGTGCGTTTGCAGCCAGTTAACCCAATGGGGCCACCACGATCCATCCTGGGGTGGGTGCCGATCAAGCCATTTCTGAGCGGTCATATGGGTATCGCCCTCGGTCTTGTGGCCGCAGCGGAAATGGCGACCGGGATGGCCGGGTTCGGACAGGATCCCACCATTGTGCCCGCCCTTGGTCAGCACGAACGCCACATCCGTATCCGTCAGCAACGACAGCCGATAAACCGAGGGCCAGGGCGATACGTGGTCCTTTTCGGTGGCGACGCAGTAAATCGGGGTACGGATATCGGTCAGCGCGACCGACGCGCCATCGACCTGGTAGCGGCCCTTGGCCAGATCGTTTTGCAGGAACAGCTGCCGGAGGTATTGCGAGTGCATGCGCGCGGGCATCCGTGTGGCGTCCGCATTCCAGGCCATCAGCGGATTGTCCGGGGTCCGCTCTCCCAGCAGGTAGTGGCGGATCACCCGGCTCCAGATCAGGTCGTTGGATCGCAGGAGCTGAAACGCGCCGGCCATCTGGTCGGCGGTCAGATAGCCGCGCGTGGCCATGATGTCCTCCAGAAAGGCGACCTGGCTTTCGCTGGTGAACAAGCCCAGCTCGCCGGGTTCCGAGAAATCGACCTGTGACGCCAGCAAAGTCACCGTCTTGAATGTCTGGTCCGCATCGCGTGCCAGGGCCGCCGCGGCAATCGCCAACAGGGTGCCGCCGAGGCAATATCCGACCGCATGCAGCCGGTCTGCGCCCAGATCCCTGATCCGCGACACGGCCGCCCGGATACCAAGGTCGACGTAATCCTGCATCGACAGGTTCGCTTCCTTCTTGCCGGGGTTTTTCCACGACAGCACAAAGACTTCGAACCCCTGATCGCGCAGGTAGGCCACCAGCGAGCGTTCTGCGGTCAGATCGAGGATATAGTATTTCATGATCCATGCGGGCACGATCAGGATCGGCTCGGGGTAGAGCTGTTTGGTGGTGGGCCGATAGCGGATCAGCTCGACCAGAGAGTTGCGCATGACGATATCGCCCGGCGTCGTCGCGAGGTCCTTGCCGACGACATACTTGCTGGCACGCCGGGGGTGGCCCGACAGGATGCGGTTGAAATCCTCGATCCAATAACGTGCGCCGCGGGTCAGGTTCTGGCCCATCTCGCTGCGGGTGCGCGCCAGAACCTGTGGGTTGGTGGCGGCGAAATTTGCCGGTGACAACATGTCGATCCATTGCCGGGCGGCAAAGTTGACCGTTCGCGCGTGTTGCGGGTCGACCCCGGGCAAGGCGCAGGTGGCCGCGTCCCACCAGTTCTGCAGCGCGAGGAACCCCTGTGCCATCCCCGCATAAGGCTGCGCAGCCCATTCCGGTGCCGCAAACCGGGGATCGCTGGCCGGGTCGATCCCGGTCGGAGGCGTCAGAGCCACGCGCAAAAGCTCGGTCTGCTTGTCGGGCGAAGCCATCAGGTGCAACGACCAATCCAGGTAGGCCGTGGCAAGTGCGGCAGGCGAAAACCCTCCGGTCAGCTGCGCCAGAAAGCTGTGCCACTGCGGATCGATGCCGCGCCGTTTCGGGGGGCCTTCGGTCATAACTGTGTCCTTTCGACAAGACGCGCGCCGTCGGTGATGGCATCGCTGGGATGGGTGACGACCCGTTCGCCGGGGACAAGCCCGGCCTGAACCTCTGCCTGCCGCGCATTGCGGCGCCCGAGCTTGACCAGCCGTTTTTCGGCCACATCGCCATTCGCGACAAAGACCGCCCAGTCTTCACCACTGCGGAATGCCGCGCTCAGCGGGATCTGGACCACATCGTCGGCTTCCCACACCACGATGCGCAGAAACACCGAGAACCCGTCGCCCAGACCGGGCCGCGCCGCGTGGGGGCTGGTGAGTGTGAAATAGGCGTCGACCCGCTGTTCCTCGATGCCGAGGGCCGATACCTTGGTCCGGGCTGATGGGTCGATCCGGTCAAGCTGCGCCTGCAGCACCTGCGGTCCGCCCCAACGTTCGACATAGGCGCGCGCGCCCGGTGGCAGGCGCACGGCGTCATGCGACAGGATGTCCGCGACCAGTTCCAGATCGTCCGGATTGCCGATGCTGACCAGCGGCGCGCCGATCGTGACGGGCCTGCGGCTCATGGCGGCGACCGACAGGACCACGCCATCGGCGGGGGCGCGCAATTCGACGCAACAACTGCCTTCGACGGGTGTGCTTTGCGCAGGATCCAGCAGCGTTGCGCGGGCGCGGTCGACGGCGCCGTCCGCCATGTCGACGCGCGCCTGTGCGGCTTCGGTGCCCGCGCGGGCGACGGCAAGCTGCTGCGCGTCAACCTCCAACCGCGTCACGGATGCGACGCCGCGGGTAACAAGCGCCTGTGTCCGGTCGAATTGCGCCTGCGCGAAGGCCTGGGTTTCGCGTGCCTGCACCAGATCCGCCTGGGCCACGTGCCGCGCGGCCTGTGCCTCCTGCAGCGCCGCTTCGGCCTGAAGGCGGGCGCGGGCGTCCAGCAGGCCCACCGACGCGGGCTGCACGATGGCAACAATGGTCTCGCCTTTCGTGACGGGATCGCCAACCTCGACCGGCGAGCGCAGCGCCGTGCCCGCGATGGGGGCTGCGACCTCATACAGGTCGCGCACGCGCGCGGTGCCATCCGCGTTCACGGTCACCTCGAGTCGGCCGCGCGTGACCTGTGCCAGATCGACGGGCACTGGATCATTGCGCAGGCTGATCACCGCGAGCGCGATCAGGGCGCCCGCGCCGAGCGCCAACAGGATCAATGTGCGCGTTGAGCTGCTCATCGCGTCATTCCCTCGTCTTCATCACGGCCACCAGATCCAGCCGACCCAGCCTGCGGCGCACGACCATAGCGGACGCAAACGCGGCAACCAGCACCACGAGGCTTCCGGTCGCGAAGGACGGCGTTTTGAGGACAAGCGGCACGGCGTAGAGATCGCTGGTGAAGGCTTCGGTCATGGTCCGGGCGATCCAGCTGCCGATGAGCCATCCCACCGGCTGTGCCAGCACCGCCAGCAGCATCACCTCGCCGACGAGGATATAGGATATCTCACTTTGGCCGAAACCCAGGATGCGCAGGCTGGCCAGTTCGCGGGCGCGCTCGGACAGTTGGATGCGCGCGGCATTATAGGTGACGCCCACGGTTATCAGCACCGCGATCGTGATGTAGATCGTGTTCATCACAACGATGTTCCGTTCGATCGTATCCTCGAACGCGCGGCGGTTTTCGTTCATCTCGATGATGCCGCTCAGCCGGGGCAGATCCTTGACCGTGGCGTGCAGGGCATCAAGCTGCTGCGCATCCACCGTGACATTCGCCATGGTCATCTGCGGCACCTGCCGGAACAGCGCGTTGAGAAAGTCCAGATCGACATAGGCGCCCAGGCCGAAATGCTGTTCGACCACGGCGGTGACCATCAGGGGAAACGTCTCGCGGCGGCCGCCGAGGAATTCGGCGGCGACCTGATCGCCCGGGCCCACCTGCAAATGCGCGGCCAACCTGCGCGACAGCACAAGACCGCCGGGGGGCACGTCGATCACCAGCCCGTCGGTGTCGAGCACGCGCGAGAGGTCGGCGCCGGGGCGGCGTGCGTCGATGGTCACGCGTTTGCTGCGGTGGCCGTTGTGCAGGATGGCGGCGTGAACCTGCTGGCTTTCGGCTTGCAGGACACCGGGCAGGGCGCGGACCTCTTCCAATGCGGTCTCCGGCGTGTCCTCGACGAAGATCAGCGTCGCGTCCTGCCGGTTGGTCTGGTAGAAAGCGAGGTCGACGATTTCATCCAGCGCGTCGTTGATGAAGATCGAGGCGATCACCGAGGCCACCGCCAGCGCCAGCCCCAGCGCCGTCAGCGCGCTGCGCAACGGCCAGCGCAACAGGCTGCGCAGGATCATGGTCGTCGATTGCCGCAGGTGCAGATGCACCATCATCCGGTCCAGGATCGTGCGCTTGAAATGTGGCGGGGCAGGGGGTTGCATCGCGATGGCGGGCGCCAGCCGGGCAGCCTTGAGCGCGGCCTGCGCGGCACCGGCGCTGGTGGTGATCAGCCCGGCCAGCCCCGACGCGGCATAGACCCAGTAGGACACCCGGAAGATCACGAAGGGGAAATCGAAGAATTCGGCGTATTGCGCCGCCGTGACGCGCGCCAGCCATGTGCCCGCGATCCAGCCGAGGCCAATGCCCACCAGCGCGATCAGCGCGGCCAGCATCAGGTAATGCAGGCAGATCTCGGTGTTGCCATAGCCGATCGCCTTGAGCAGGCCGATTTCGCTGCGTTCAAGTGCCACGATCCGGCTCATCACCATGCTGACCAGAAACCCCGATATCGCAAAGAAGATCGGCGGCAGAATCGCCGCCATCCCCTTGAGCTGGTTGATTTCGGCGTCGAGAAACGCGTCTGACGGGTGGTTCGTGCGGTCATGGGCACCCTGTCCGCCAAAGGACGCCAGCAGATCGTCAAGCGTGTCGATCACCGGCTCCGTATTCTGGCCTGCGGGCAGCGCCAGTGCGACGTCATTGAACGCACCGTTCATGTCAAAGGCGGCGGCTGCGGCCCGTTCGGACATCCAGATGATACCGAATGCCGCGTCGTCGGGCATCATCGCACCGGGCCCGATGGTATAGACGAACTCGGGTGACAGCACCGTGCCCACGATGGTCAGCTCGCGTTTGCGGCCGCGCAGGTTGGCACCGAAACTGTCGCCGATGACAAACCCGTTGGCCGCGGCGAAGGGCGCATTCACCACGACTTCGTCCGCAACCAGCGGGTCGGGAAAGCGTCCGGCGACCAGCAGCGGTACGTTCAGCACCGGATCGGTCGCCTCCGGATAGGACAGCACCCGGCCCGTGGCGCTGCGGGTGCGCCCCGGTATGTCCAGGATCGCCGCGCCGGAAATTCTCGCCTCGGCGGTCAGCACGCCTTCGATCGCGGCGATTTCGGTCATCAGCGACAGCGGCGCGCGGGTCGCATGGGCAAACACATCGGCAAAGCGGTTACGCTCGTAATACGCGGTGCGTGTCTGCGACAGCGCGCCGTACATGCCCACTGACGTCAGCAGGATCGCCACCCCGCAGGCCAGCACCATCGCGATGGCCAGCGCCTGTATCCATAGCCGTTTGAAATCGCGCAGCAGTTTGAGGTCAATCGCGTGCATTGCCGGTCACCACACGATCTCTGACGGAGAGATCCGTTCGGTGTTCACGCGGGTTTCGCTGATCTTGCCGTCCTGGAAAAAGACCACCCGGTGCGCCATCCGCTGGATCGCCGCGTTGTGGGTGATGACCACGGTGGTCGTGCCGAAGCGCGCGTTGATGTCGCGCAACACCTCCAGTACCTGCACCCCCGTGCTGCTGTCGAGCGCACCCGTCGGCTCGTCGCACAACAGGATCTTGGGCCGTTTGGCGATGGCCCGGGCGATGGCCACGCGCTGCTGTTCACCGCCAGACATCTCGGAGGGGAAATGATCCATCCGTGCGGCCAGCCCGACAAGCGCAAGCGCTTCGTGGGCGGGCATCGGATCGGGCGAGACATCGGTGACCAGCTGCACGTTTTCGCGCGCGGTCAGGCTGGGCACGAGGTTGTAGAACTGAAACACGAACCCCACGTGATCGCGGCGATACCGGGTCAGCCCGCGATCGGACATGGCCGTCAATTCGGTATCGCCGAACCAGACCCGGCCATCGGTGACATGATCCAGCCCGCCGAGAATGTTCAGAAGCGTTGATTTGCCACTGCCGGACGGACCCAAAAGCACCGTCAACTCACCCTTGTAGAGCGCAAGGTCGACCCCATCCAGGGCATGCACCCGCACGGCTCCGGTGTCGTAGACCTTGGTTACGCCTTCGGTTCTGAAAACGATCTCTGGCGCCGTTTCGTGTTGCATGAAATCCTCATACATTTCCGCCCCTGGCAGGCGATTGATGCATCTCAATCGTCGTCTGCCTGTGCCCGTTCATCTTTGATTGAGATCAATGCGGTCCGTTTGGGATCGACTAGGGTTAACCGAAAGGGAGTGGTTCATGTTGATGACGCAATCCTGGCGCGCCTGTTTTCCGGCGCTTTCGGGCATTTCGGAGGCGGTATCGCGCCTGTTGGACGACGAAGCACGGCCCATCAGAATCAGCGAGGGCACGGTGATCTTCGGGCCGGGCAAGTCTGCGGAAAGTTTGTTGTTGTTGCTGACCGGGACAGTCCGGGTGCAGCATCGGTCCGGTTCCGGTCATCGGGTCGTGCTCTACCGGGTGCACTCGGGCGAAAGCTGTGTCCTGACGACGGCCTGTCTGCTGGCATCGCAAGATTACACCGCCGAGGGCATCGCCGAATCCGATGTCGAGGCGATTTCGATCCCGCGTGACGTATTCGACGATCTTCTGGCGACTTCCAAGGAGTTCCGCGCGTTCGTCTTTGGCGCATATGCCACGCGGATCACGGATTTGTTTACCGTGGTCGAGGAAATCGCCTTCAAGCGGATGGATGTGCGCATCGCGGAAAAGCTGATGGCACTCAAGGGCGATCAAAACACGCTTTATCTGACAGGCCAGCAGCTTTCCATCGCGCTGGGAACCGCGCGCGAAGTGGTCTCGCGGCAGTTGCTGGAGTTTGAGCGCCGTGGCTGGCTGCGGATGAAGCACGGCGTGATCGAGCTTTGCGATCCTGCGGCCATTGCCCGGCTTGCCTATGCCCACTAAGCCGCGCAAAGTGACCTGCGCCGATCCGTGGAACAGCGTTTACCGACCACCTTACAGGAGGATATGAAAATGACGGCGAATCTTGGAAAGACTGACCGAATTCTGCGCTTTATTCTCGGGCTGGTGCTGGTTTTCGCACCGCTGATGAACATGCCGCCGATCTGGTCCAGCGGGGCGTTGGCCTTTGCAAGCATGGGCGTGGGTGCCGTGCTGATGGTGACTGCATTCGTGCGGTTTTGTCCGGTTTATCGGATTTTGGGGATCTCCACCCGCAAGGCATGACGACATAAGGAAGTGCCCTGCGCCGTTCCGGGTCCGACCGGCGCAGGAGGTGACAGAGTTTTGGGAAGGTCCGCATCTTGTTTCTTGTCCTGCTGACCGGGTCCGCGATGATGATTGCGTCCCTGACCATCGCCGCGTTGCTGTTCGGCGCTGCGGCGCGTGTGTTGCGGTGGCTGGATGAAACGAATGCGTTAGGCTATGGGCGTCTGCCGCTGTTCTTTGACCTCGGAGTTGCCGCATTCTGGATCCTCGGGGTCCTGACGATCTCCGTGTGGGGCTGGGCGGCGCTGTACATGGCGCTTGGCCTTTTCAACAGCCTTGAACCCGCGCTTTATTTCTCGATCGCATCGTTCACAACCGTGGGCTACGGGGATGTCGTGCTTGCGCCGGGCTGGCGGTTGCTGGCCGGGATGACGGCGACCCACGGGCTGCTGAATTTTGGCCTGTTCACGGCCTTCCTTGTGGAAATCTTTAATTTGCCCAACCGGGCGCGCCGATCTTGATCCGGATCAAAAACACGCGTCAGTAGTGTATTACGGTTGCTTCAGCCACCATTTGAAGGAGAAAATATAGTGGATTTGGAAGAGTATGCAGGTTTGATCTCGCAGCGCCTGAGTGAACTTGGCGCCCGCATGCAGGAGATTGACCATGAGTTGGGCCTGGCGAAGGATTCCGACCTCGAAGAGCAGGCGATCGATCTTGAGGATGATGAGGTGCTCGAAGGGCTGGGCATTGCCGCACAGCAAGAGGTCGCTTCGCTGAGGCAGGCGCAGATCCGCATTCAGAAGGGTACCTACGGGATCTGCCAGAGTTGCCAAAATCCTATCGATGAGGAGCGTCTGAAGGCGGTTTTGTACACGCCGCTGTGTCGGAATTGTGCGCAAAAGCTTTGATCTGAGCGCTCTTGCGCAGGGCCCAGAGAGTGGCGACGGGCCCTGCAAGTTCAAACAATACCGTTGATCCGATCGCCAGTGCGATGATCCTGTCGTGCCACTGCGGCAAGGTCTGGGCGGCGATCAACGCCATGCCGATGGCCACTCCCGCCTGTGGCAGCAGGGCGATCCCGTAAAGACGTTTCTCGCGCGCTGGTGCGCGGACCAGCGAGGCCCCGAACCAGCCGCCGCTGATCCGCGCGACCGTCCGCAGAATGACATAGGCCGCGCCCAGCAGGCCCAGACCTTCAAGTGCCCCAAGATCAAGCGCGGCACCCGCCAGGATGAAGAAGACGATCATGAAGGGCCATTCGATGTGTTCGATCTCGTGGAAGGCGCGGCTGTGATGGCGGGCAAGATTGGCAATGATCCCACCGACGACCATGCCCGCAATCAGAAAGGAAACCTCGAGGAAAACGGCAATCCCCGCTGTCAGAAAGGCAATCGACAGCGCCTCGATCTGGAGCGGTTCACCCTCACTGATTCGTCCGGTCAGAAAAGCCGCGGGCACGCCGATTGCCCCGCCCAGCAGGATCGCTCCGCCCACGTGCCAGAGCGCGGGCAGAACGCCCGCCGCGCCATTTCCGGCCAATTGTGTTGCGACGGCTAGACAGATGCTGAAGGCCAGCAGGCCCCAGGCGTCGTCAATCGCGACGATGCCCTTGATGATGTCGCCGAACCGGCCCGCGCTGCGGGTCTGGCGCAGCACATCCAGCGTCGCGGCAGGGTCCGTCGCGGTGGCGATGCCCGCAAGCACCAGCGCCAGCGGCAACGGGAATCCGAGTGCGAGAAGCCCCAGGGTGACGAGTATCAGCGTCGTCACGACGATGCTGATCGAAATCACGACAATCTCGGCCCCGTGCGCCTTGATCCGCGCCCATTTGAAGGACCCGCCCAGCAGGAAGGCGACAAGCGTCAGCGCGGTCACCATCACCGTGTCGGTCAGCGCCGAGACGCGTTCGGGCACAAGGCCCGCCGCGCCCGCCGCCACACCGCAGATCAGCAGCAATGTGACCCGGGGGAACGGCGTCCGTCGACCGATCTGATCGGCTACAAGCCCGGCCAGGAACAGGATGCCCAACGTCAGCAATGCGTCTGCGTATATCATGCCACCCGACTAGCGCGGCCTGACGTGGAGCGCGTGGACGCTCACCGCTGGATGCTTTCAAGGTAGTTCGCCAGCGCGATCAGATCGGCGGGCATGGGGGCGGAATGGCCATCGTCGTATTCGACCTGGATGACATGACCCAGGCCCTGCCTGCCGAATTCGGGCATCGCGGCATCCGGATCGCGCGCCCTTTCGAAACCGACGATCATCTGCATGACATAGTCGCGCGGAAAGACCCCATCGTTGCGCGCCGAGAGGCCGCGCAGATCGGGGGGCTGCTTTCCGGGGCCCGTCGACGTCGGCCCGGCGTCCGTGCCCGTCGCGCCATGACATTGCGCACAGCGCGCATCATAGACCGCCCCGCCATAGGCGGCATCGGTCCGGGCAACGACGCTTTCTTCGACGCACCCGGCGAGCCCGGCCAGAAGGCCCGCAAGACAAACGGTTCGCAGCAGGGGATTATGTGGCAAGGGGCGCCTCCAACAGGTCAGAACATGCATCAGGTTAGGCCTCCACAGAACACCCCACTTTGATCCAGCGCAAGGCAGAGTGTTCCGATATTCCGTAA